>JBLNHB010000026.1:0-6605 GCA_050268805.1 bacterium
CTGCGCTTCCGCCCCCGCCTGCGCCATCATAATTATTTGCCGAAACATTAATGCCCTCAATCGGCGTCGTGCCAGACTCGTCATAAACATATCCTGAAATCGACCCGGTCTGGGGAACAGATGCAAGGCTGAAGTCAATGTTGGTTGTCGGCTGTCCGCTGGTAACGCCCACCTGCCATGCGCTTCCAAAATCAGGTGCATTACTGTAAAATTCAGCACTGTACTGGGCATTTCCAAGCGCTCCCACTCTGTAGGTTCCTGCCGGGACGTATATTGAATACGATGGAGTCGCCACTCCAAGTCCAACCGGATTACCTGTAGAATAATCAAAAATAACGACTGTTACTCCGGATATTGGGTTAAGGCTTTCATCCATTACGGTTCCGGAAATTGTTCCCTGGTTCGGGGGGGCAGGAAGAAGAAAGAAATTAACAGTGTCATTGGTCTGTCCATCTGAAAGGGGTACTGATGTTGCAGTATTACAGTCGAAGGCCTGATTATAAAACTGCGGCGAATACGTCTGATTACCTTGAGCTGCCACCTTATATGTTCCGGCGGGAACAGGAATAGTGTATACACCTCCTGGACCTGTTACCGCACCATTAACAAAATTCGCAGGACAGGTAGCTGCATCAAAAGCTCCAACCTGAATACCGACGATCGGATTTGAACTCTGGTCTCTCACAGTACCTGATATGGTGCTGATAGAGTAAGCATCCGGAACAGAGAATGCAAGGCACATGAAGAGAAGAATGCCCAGCATGATACAAGAACCTTTCGTGAAATTCTTGAGACTCATACACTACCTCCTTTAATTAGGATAAATATGAAAAGATTATATATTAGAGAGACTAAAATGTCAAGAGTATTTTTTTTTATTTAAATGTAATTCATTTCTATTTTTCATTCCGCGATTATTTTCATTTCACTATAGTGAGTTACGTTATAGTTATAATGAAACATTTATAATTTATTCTCTGAACTTAATGGCCTTGGATTCAGCATTTCAGTAAGGGTGTTTTCGCACGAGATCCAGATTTATTGGTATTTCAGATAGTCCAGTGATGAGAGGTTTGATGGATGGGTCTGTTGCAGGTAGCTATATTCCCTCCGACTTCGGGGAGGACCAGTGTGACTCCATTTTCATACGTGATGTGTGAGGCCGACGGAGGTGGGTGACAATCCGGTATTGCTCTTATCAGTATGACCGTTTAAGAGAAAACTGAAGATCAATAGGTCAGCTTCCTGTAGGTCACGCCGACTATATAATTGCCGTTCACGCGCTTGGTCCACAGCACCCGGCCTTCTGTAGAAGCCTTCTTCTTGCCGTTTCCATGCCCATTGCCATTCCCGTTACCGTTGCCGTTTCCATTGCCGATGACGGATATGGTATGCCCCCGTTCGAGCGGACAATCGGTGAGCATGCAGAAACCACCGTCACAGACATTTACGAGCTTCCCCGTGACCTCGGCGGTCCGGGAATCGGTAAAATCCATGTCCCGGGGGACAAAGGAAATGGTTTCGCCCGATGGGCGGCGCTGATATCTCCTCTTCGGCGACTCGCTGATCCTCTTCATGATCCGCACCTTAAGCCGGATCAATTTCTTCAGATAAAAAGAGACCACAAAGTAGGAGACGAAATAGAGTGCGAACCCTGCGAAGAGATAGGACTCGGGGACGGCGAGGAGCGAACCTATAAGCGCGAACCCGGCAAATGCTATCGTCTGGATGATGAGGACGGACACGCTGTTGTCCTTCTGGATGCCGAACCTGAGAAGGATGTGATGGAGATGGTACCGGTCGGGACGGAAGGGGTTCTTCCCGTACCATGCCCGCTTCATCATGACCGTGAGGGTATCGGTGATCGGGATCGCGAGGACGAGGAGTGCGGCAATAGGCGGAACAATGCTGTTCTCTGTCTGCGTTATGGCGACCGAGAGATAGGCGAGGGTAAAGCCGAGCATCATGCTCCCCGTATCACCCATGAATAATTTTGAGGGCTGCCAGTTGTATCTGAGAAAGCCGATAACAGCGCCCGCCATTGCAGCGCTCAGGAGCGTGAGATCGGGATGACCTGTGGAATACGAGAGAAGAGCAAAGACAACGAGGGCGATGAGGGAAATCCCTCCTGCGAGGCCGTCAAGACCGTCAACCATATTGATGGCATTGATGGCGCCGACCGCGCAGAAGACGGTAACAGGCACAGCGAAAATGCCGAGGGAAATATCACCCGCGCCGAAGATGTTCCCGAAGGAGTGGAGAACAACCCCGTCAAGATACACCATGAGGAGCACAGCGGCAATCTGGACCGCAAACTTCATTCGGTGGCTCAACTCCCTCATGTCGTCGACGAGACCCGCGGCGCTGAGCACGATGAGACCGGCAAAGTACCCTTTCAGGTGAGACGAAGGCAGGAACAGGAAAGCTGCAATTGAAAATCCGACGAGCATCCCCGCGCCGCCGACTCGCGGTTTGGGAGCGAAGTGCATCTTCCGCTTGTTCGGAAGATCGAGCATGCCGATCTTCGGGGCGATTCTCGCCAGACGGGGAAGGATGAGCCAGGTGATGAGGAGCGGCACAGCGAACGTTAGAAAAAGAATGCCCGGTTTCATACCACCTTGTATTTCTAAGAAAGAATTCATTTTCTATTTCTTGTTTTCTAAAAAGAGAATAGTCTTCCTTTTCCGTATGGACTCTTTTTTCATGGCAATAAAATATGTCCTTCAAAATTAATTGCGAGGACCTGTCCTCCTCTGTTGCTGCCTCCCTCCTCAGGAGAGAATAAAACCCTTCACTCCGGAACGCTGTTTTTCCGGAGTCTTGAGCTATTAGATACCTAAAATGTCCACTATTTTTTTTATCGGCGGTATCTGATAAGAAAGTAGCACAAAATATTCTGCTTGTCAAGCACTGGTAATAAAACAATATTTATTAAGTTTTCCATGGAATAGATTAGTCATATGTGATTATTTTCAGATTTTTGTCAAGGTAATTTTACCCTGAATAATGGTTGACTCGATGCGCGGCGAGAGTGGTTATACAAGAAGACCGTTTGTTAAATCCTATGGCGAGTGTCCCCGTGGAGACAGGAGTATTGTGCATTGTTTCGCCTGCAAGTCTTTTTATCACTCTGGCGCTCATCAGCATGGGATATACGCTGACTTGAGTTATCGCAAGCATGCATGATCATGAGACGTGTTGATGACGCTTTTTCGTCTCCATCGTCTTTTCGTCGCGCCCCTTGCCAAAATGCGGCATGTCGAGTTCTGAACAACCAATATATCAATGCAGTTATTAAGGCACATAATTTGCAAAAGTTTCTCATGGTGAAATCAGGCTTGATCGTGATCAAGCAGGAGGTGAAGAGGATCCACTGAAGCGAAGGGTTTGATAGACAAAGATGACTCCTGACTGAGCCATCGAAAAGGGCAAAGCCCGGGTAACCGGGTGACGCAAAGCTACCTGTCCAGAAGAGCTGGATAGAGGGGCTGCCGAAGTGGCGCTGATTCAAAGGCCTACCTTTTCGAGGTAGGCCTTTTTTATGGGTTAAAAACGAATGGCGGTAACAAGACAGACAGAAAGAGCGGGAACAACGACAAAGGTGCTCAGCATTCTCACATCCGCATGCCTGATGCTCTCGGGAGTACTGACCATGGCAGGCTGCGGCGGCGGAGGTGGAGGATCACAGGCAAACGCATCCGGCGCAGTTGCTTTAGTGAGCTACCAACCTGTAGCAGCAGTGGCAGGTTATGTGGCATATGCCTACGATGCACGTGGCAATAAGGCTATGGAAATTAAATATTTCAGTTCCGGCGCAGATGACTCGTGGCTTACCGGGGATGACGAAGTGAGTTCATATATCATGTATTCCTACGATGAAAATGGAAACTGCATCGAGGAAGTCAGGTATGCGGGAAGGGGCACGGACGGGGTATGGTTGACCGGGGGCGACGAAGTGAGTTCTTACACCGTGTATCAGTATAATGATAGCGGAAAACTCAATCGGGCAATTGTTTATAGCGGAGCAGGGACAGACGGTCTATGGCAAACACACGATGACATCGTTAGTCACTACACCAGCTTTTTTTATGACACGAATGGCAATTGTTCTCAGGAGATAAAATACCAGGGAGCAGGGGCCGATGGCATATGGCTTGATCAGGATGATGCCGTGGGATCAGTTTCAACTTATTCTTACGATGAATATAACAATAAAACTATGACCATATACTATTCGGCGCCGGGAAACGACTTAACCTGGCTGACCGACGATGACCTAGTGAGTTTCTATACAAAATATTTTTACGACGGATATAATCGGCAAATTATGGCTGCAAATTATAATGCGAAAGGGACTGATGGGATTTGGTTTAGTGGTGATGACACGATGAGCTCATATATTTCAAAGTCATACGATTCTGAAGGCAACTTAGTAAGAGAAGTAAACAATACCGGCGCAGGAGGCGATGGCATATGGTTTACGGGCGATGATGTAACGTGCTATACAACCACGGCGTATGATGCTCATGGCCGGCGCATTGAGGAAAACAGTTTCTACAGAGCCGGGGCAGATGGGATATGGTATTCATCGGATGACAACATCGGCTACTATGAGGTGTTTTCATATGACGAGGTGGGAAGACAGACCATGGTACTTCATTACAGTGTCTCATGATTTCGGCAAAATAACATTAACATCCATTTAATTTTCGAACAACAGTGCGTACTTCTCGGCAATCCTTTTCCACGTGTATCTCCCCTTGGCAACTTCCGACATGCTAGTTGATATTTCCTTTAAATCAGTATCCTCAATCGATGTCATTAGGTTCAACAAATCCTGAGCGCTTCTAAAATAAAGGGCTTTATCTTCAGTCGTCTCTCTATTATAAGAGACATCAAAGGCCACGACTGGTAACGCTAAATGCATGGCTTCCACTAACGCTGGATTTGTCCCGCCTGCACTATGACCATGGATATAGACAAAGCAGTTGCTCCTCAGGGCATCGAGTTTCTCTTGATCATAAATCGAATCAACCAGGTGAAGATTTTTACAGGAAGAATACTTCTTTCTCAGATTCTTGCCATAATTGCTGTGATCCCAGTTTCCAACGATGGCAATCGGAAGCGTGTCTACGTGTGAAAAAGCATCGAGGATAAGATGGATATTATTTTCAGGCTCTATCCTGCAAACTGAAAGAGCATATGTGCCCCTCATGAAGCTGAAATGCTCAAAATACTTTTCAATATTTCTGACGGGGACTACGTGGTCGCCGCCATATTCGATCAGGTGGCTCTCTATGCCATACTTAGTCAATAAATACTTCTTAATCTCTCGGTTATCAGCTACTATGATGTCTGCATTCCTGGCAGCAATCTTTTCCGATGTTTTTAAAACTCTCTTAGCGAATGTATTCCATTTTTCCCTTTTCCATTCAATCCCATCAATATTGATTATGATTCTCTTTTTGCTTGCCATCCTGACAAACGGCAAGATACTGCATCCCGAGACACCAAGAATCAAAAGAGTATCAGAACCGAAAAGTGCATGGATAATAGAAATGCCGTCATAAGGTATGCTCTGTATGCCGTTTGCGTCTAATGGAATATAGATGAGCTTTGCTCCAAAATAATCGCAGACTTTCTTGTTGTAATGACCGGAGGAACAGTATACGGTGAAATCATATTTATCTCTTAGATGCAAAACAAGCTGGCTCGCTAAGGTCTCGAAACCTCCATAGTTTGGAGGGCATCCGACTGTGCCGATAATGGCAATCGATTTATTCACCGTCTTAAAACTTATTGCCCGAAAACCTTCCGTATGGTTTCAAGATATCGCATACCCCATTTCTTGGTGGGTTCAATATATGCCCCTTCCCCAAACTCGTTCCATGCTTCGATCATGAGAATCTTCGGGGAGGTATTCTGGCTGTCAAGGAGCTTTTTTGCACCAATGAGCATTTTCTCGAACTTTTCCGGTGAGGGATTCTCTCGGACAGTAGCGTCTTTCCCATGCCATGGTCTTGAATCCCACCCCGGACTTGCAGGAACAATGTACGGCAAGCTCCTTGTAGTCTTCGATGCGGCATCAAAGAAATCAAGATAGGTATTTACCATCGAATTGTAGTCAGCCACCTTCGATGAGTCTTTCGAAGCGACATAATTCCACCCGCTGTAAGCACTGTAACCCTCATCGCGAAGCCCGGTCTCCAAACCAGAACTCGGCCGAGCATTTGCGGCAGCTACAAAAAATATCCCTTTATACCCTTTCTCTCTTGCTTTGGCCTGAGCTCTTTCCAGCAACGATTTTGCGGATTCTCCGAACGATTTCGCATTCTGGTCAAGCTGATCATGTGAAAAAACAACGATTACCGGTTTGCCATCGATTGTGTAAAAAATTGATTTGTTGAAATAGTTATCTGTCCAATAGGAAATCATATCGTCAAATTCCTTTAGATTTCTCGGAATAGCAGAATGATTTGCCCATAACAGACAGAACTTCAACTTGTCCTTATTTTTTGCTGTGAGGTGAGCTTTGAGGGCATGCTCTAATAGCGACTGCCCGCCATCCCAGTACCAGTCATAGGCAAAGAAATCAATGCCGTATT
>JBLNHB010000027.1:0-6600 GCA_050268805.1 bacterium
CCTTGTCCTGTGGGTAATGAAGGGAACCGATACAATTAAAACGCTCATTCGATCAATTAAAGACGGGAAAGGAGAGGATGCGTCCCTGGTTGGATTGTTTCGCTCTTCCTCACCCTTTCCCTTGGATGCTCCTGTAGGTCGCAAAAGAGAGCCCCTGAGCCAAGATGGGATGAACATGATGCCGATGCCGGGAGAAAATGATACAAAAGCCGTTCCCTGTCCCGAACAGCATCACCCGCTCCCCTCAGCCGGCAAGAGAAAAACGATTCTTGTCGTCGATGACTCCATAACGGTCAGGGAATTCATCGTCAGCATCCTTGCAACGAGGAATTACAGAACTCTTGCTGCAATCAACGGCCACGAAGCACTCAATGCCATCGATAAGATTCACGTCGATATGATCATCACCGACCTTGAAATGCCCGTCATGAACGGATTTGAACTGCTTTCGGAACTCAAGAGACGCGGTTTGCTCACTACAGTCCCTGTTATTGTCGTGACATCGAGGGATGGTGAAAAATACCGTCAAAAGGCTATCAGTCTCGGGGCCTCTCATTTCATGGTGAAGCCCTTCGAGGAAGAAATGCTCCTGAAAGCCGTAGGCAGAACCTTATGCTGACGATTGAGACTTAATCAGGGCACTACAGTATCTCTCTGCGCTCGTCTTACTAAAATATTTTCCCGTTCTTCTTTACTACCGGTGTCCTTCTGCATGCAGGTACATCGAGGATCTCCACGGCTGATATCACCGAAAATCGACAAACTTATTGCCGGACATCCGCCATGGCAATCGTCGAAGAGCGTGCAGTCTCTTCTGGCACATTGATTTCCTCGAAAATCTCTGAAAAAGTCCAGAATCCTGTTGTTCCAGATCGTGTCAAAATCATCGGAGAAAATATTCCCAAGGAAGAATTGCCGATAGGGGAAGAGCAGATAGCAGGGATAGACACAACCATCAGGCAGCACCGAAAGCTTTGTCGTGCCTGCAGGACACCTCGTGTGCCCGAGAGCAGGGTTTCTCATGACGTCGGGAACAAAGCCAGAACAATAAACGCCTTCAAGATTTTGAAATATGGCTTGCATTGCTCTGAGTTCACGATAGAAATCATAAAAAGGCAGGCTCCTTGGAAGATCGGAATCTGCCAGCACATCCATATAGATAACAGAATAGGGAAGTTCCCTTGTCCTCAAATAGTACGCTCCAAAATCCGGCACAAAAGCGCCGCGAGCAGCTACACTCTTAACCACAGGCTGACAGGCCTGGATGTATCGTCTCAGAGCGTGCGACCTGTTTTCCGGATAGAGGGACACCCCTATGTTCACCCTGCTTTTCTCATACCGGGAGGACCATGCGGTCAAGAGATTTGTGTCGTAGCCATTCGTGCTGAGAGAGGTAACGATGTTGTTTCTGTAGTTGATTTCGACAAAATTACTAATAGCAGGATGAAGGGTAGGCTCACCGCCGAGAATGTCTATCTCGGAAATGCCCTCATTACACAGTATGGATATCAGTTTCTTATAGTTTGCAGGGGAAATATCCTCCAGACTCCCCATTTTCCTGTTGAAACAAAAGACACACGACAACTGGCAATGCAATGTCGGATAGAGCTGAATATATGCGGGACGTTTTGCTGGAAGCTTATTTCCTGTTTTCGATGATATCATCAACCCAACTCAGGGCAGCCGATACCGTCGGGAACCCGATCGTGCTGGTCAGCAAAATGACGGCATGCCGGACCTCTTCAGGTTTTGCTCCTGCTTCTAGGGCTCTCCGGCTATGGCTGTGAACAGAGCCTTCGGAACGGATCGCAACGGCTGCAGCGAGCTGAATCAGATGGGCTGTCTTCCCTTTGATGGGGCCTTGCTTTTTGACCGCTTTCCCGAGGTTCTCCACGGCATCGGAAAATTGCTCATACCTCTTCCTGATCATCGTAAACTGGTCCGGTAATTTTCTCTTCCTTTTCTCCATAGCTTCCTCCGTGTTTGCAGTTTCCGCTTTCATTATATACAATAAATAAAAGAATGACAATCACCCTGATGGGGATGTCCTAAAGGAGGCTTTATGGTTAGAGCTGCTGCTGTTTACCTTTTTTCCTTTGTGTTGTTTTGGGGATGTGCAACGACGGAGAGCAACCATACCCTTCATGAAAAGCATCTGGGAGAGGGCTCGGAAACGGCGTCTGTTCCTCCTGAAACGGGAATAGCATGGCACTCACTGTCGGAAGGCAGAATGCTGGCATCTGAGAAGAAGATGCCGATGATCATTGATTTCTACATCCCGGCAGGTTGTCCGCGGTGCGAAGCCATGAGCAAGAATGTGTACAGCGATCCCAATATCATTGAAACGATGAACAGAGACTTCATCCCGATTAGAATCAACCTCGCAAAGGAATTAACGGAAGAAGAAAAAAGTCTCGGAGAAAAGTACAGCTACCGCCAGGACTGTCTGCTCCTGTTCCTCGATCGCAAGGGGGATGTCATCGAAGAGCCCGGAGGGAAAAAGCTCTGTTTTGCCAATTATGTAGGGCCCGACTGGTTTCTGGAATATCTCAAGTACATAAAAAAGAACTATTGACCATTCAGGACGCCTGTTTCTTCGGCGTCGCGCATTGTGTCGACATCCGAAAGGTACTCCGTATAACCAATCAGCATATTTTCCTGCTCAGCTCTTCGTATGCTCTGCTGGAGCGTATGAGCGGTCGACCATTCTATGCCCCGAAAGAGATCCCGATCCGGTTGTTTTAGACCGATAAGGTAATACCCTCCGTCTGTTGCCGGACCAAATACCACGTCATGACGCTCCAGCAATCGGAACGCTCGCGAAATGGTGCCCGATGTTAGTCCGGGTATGTCCGCTCCGACCATCACAGCTTCCCTGTACCCCTTCTTTAAAATTGTGTCAAAAGCCGATGCCATCCGTGCGCCGAGATCGCCCTCCGCCTGCGGGTAAAGAGCGAGCCGGAACTTCCGGAAATATTCTTTCCGGTCACGAGGCGAATAGAAAATGAACGTATCGATCCCCCGCATTTTCCGCAACTTGCGGATTGTGTCCACAAGAAGTCTTTCATAAAGAGCGATTCTTTCCTGATCACTCAAGGAGCCTGCAAGACGGGTCTTGACATCTTTTCCGGGAGCCTTCGCGAATATGAGAAGAGCGCTTGTATTCTTCATCTTACATCACGGTAGAATCTTTGCAACCTTTTCGGTGAAACATTAAATACCGAGTAGGAGACCGCCAGTGTCCAATCCCGGAGTGTCGTATAGATGGGTCCCTCCTTCAGCCACCTTCTCGGCGAAGTCCTGATTGGTGACCGGATAAAGCTGATCTTGCCTCTCTTCTTCAATTCCCGAGCCATTGCGATGTCTTCCATGAGGGGGATGTCGGGGAACCCCCCTACCGCCAGGAAAACTTCCTTCCGCATAAAGACTCCCTGATCGCCGTAAGGCACGGAAGTCATTCTCGATCGAAAGTTTGCGCCTATCTCGATTATCCTGAACCATATCGAGGGATGGTCTATGACAAGGTCAAAGGCACCTGCAGATATTTCGGTGTTGCTTAGAACTTGCCGGATCGCTCTGAATGCATTGTCCGGCAGCCAGCAATCGGCATGGAGGAAAAGGAGAATCTCGCCGCCGGCCCGCTCAGCACCAAAATTCATCTGGTGCCCTCTTCCCCGCCGGGTCATAAATACATTTTTCGTAAATTCCGCAGCAAAGGATACGGTCCTGTCCCGGCTTCCACCGTCAACAACGATGAGCTCCTCACGGTCTGAGATGGGTATCGCAGAGAGAATCTGAGAGATATGCGTTTCTTCGTTCAGGACAGGAAGGATTATCGAGATTTTCATTTTTGGCCTTGTTCCCCTATTTATAGGAGTCTTTTCCTACAAATTCTTGGATATTCCGGCGGAATGCACGGGGAAGGAGTGTTATGTCTTTTTTCAGATATCCTATCGCTATCAGCATGGGGATGATCTTGTCATCAGGGATACCGAATTCTTTCTTGATACATGCCTCATCGAACCCGTCCATGGGGTGGGTTTCGATCCCCATGCCACGGGCCGCAATCATGATATTCATAGCGAAGATGGAAGCATTTTTTGCCGCAAAGAGCATCCTCGTCAAGCTACCTTTCTCTCCGTAGAGTTGCGCTATCAACCCCCTGTACATCTCCGTCTGCTCTTCCTTCAGGTAACCGAGTTCTTGCCATGACCGGAGAACGCGCTCGGCATTCAGCTCAACAGCACCGGGATCAGCAATGACGATGAACACTGCTGATGACTCTTCGGCCTTCGGTTGGTTGAACGCACACTGTCTCAGGATTTTCTTTTTCTCCTTATCCTTGACGATGATGAGCCGCCAGGGCTGAAGATTGAAGGATGAGGGGGCAAGATTGGCGAGCGAAATCAGCGCGTGTATTTTGTCATCAGCAATTTCAACGTCTGGCTCGAAGAAGTTGATCGAACGTCTTTCCCGTATTGCTTGTAGAACGTCCATGGTCTTCCTCCCATTTTTTTTCATTATATCACAATGACAAACACGCCAAGCGACACTTCCCGGCTGAGGCTCTTCATTTTGCTCCCTGCATGATATAGAATAGAGTTAATCCGTCAGGAGGCGGCGACGTTCAATACTCTTCGGGGAGCCTGAGCAGATGCCAAGAGATATTCCCCTTGGAAACGGAACTCTCCTTTTCCTCTATGACAAAAAGGGTATTATCCGGGATCTTTACTTTCCGAATGTCGGGATGGAAAACCATGCTCAGGGATACCAGTTCAGGCTCGGTGTATGGGTAAACGGGTCGTTCACCTGGATCGATGACGAGGTATGGGAACGACATCTCTCCTATGAGGATGACACGCTCGTTGCCAGAATCCTTTACAGAAACAGGAATCTCGGCATCGAGCTCGTCGCCCGAGATGTCGTCGATTTCCACGAAAACCTGTATGTCCGGGAATTGTCTTTCACGAACTCGTCGGACCGCCCCATTGAGCTTCGTCTCTTTTTCCATCATGATTTCCATATCTACGGGACTGAGATAGGAGACACGGCATGCTATAAGCCTGATGAGAAGGCGATACTCCACTACAAGGGGAGAAGATATTTTCTCATGAACACTGCTGCGGGAAATGACATTGGAGTTGCCCAGTTCGCAACGGGAATAAAAAAGGCCAAGGGACTCAAGGGGACGTGGGTTGATGCTGAGGACGGGGACCTCTCTGGTAATCCGATAGCCCAGGGCTCAGTGGACTCCACGTGTGCGGTGCACCTCGCGGCGGATCCCGGACAGCAATCAACGGCCTACTACTGGATGTCGGTCGATATCAACTGGAAGGGTGTTCAGAGGGTCAACAGGCTCGTAACCGAGCGGGGTCCGGGGTATTTCATCAGGAGGACTGCTGATTATTGGAAATTATGGCTCGAAAAGGGAAGAATGACGTTCGATACAGTTACAGTGCCCAGTGCCGTTGCAGATCTCTACAAGCGCTCGCTCCTCATCCTGAGAACCCACATCAACCATAACGGTGCCGTTATCGCTTCGACTGATTCTGACATACAGTATTACTACCGTGACACGTACAGCTACCTCTGGCCGCGGGACGGGGCCATCGTCTCATATGCGCTCGACCTTGCCGGCTATCCGATTCCGTCGAGCACATTTTTCGCTTTCTGCGGCGAGATATTGGGGAGAGAGGGTTTTTTCCTCCACAAATACACACCTGACGGCTCTCTCGCCAGCTCATGGCATCCGTGGGTTCTTGACGGGAAACCGGAATTGCCGATCCAGGAAGATGAGACAGGTCTCGTGCTCTGGGCTCTCTGGGAGCATTTCCGGCTGTACCGGGATGTGGAGTTCATGAAGCCCCTCTACAGGAAACTCATTAAGTCGGCGGCCGATTTTCTTTGCCGCTACACTGATCCCGGAACCGGACTTCCGCTCCCTTCCTATGATCTGTGGGAGGAGCGTCACGGCATTCACACCTTCACAATATGCAGCGTCATTGCCGGTCTGAGGGGAGCAGCGGGCTTCACAGAATCCTTCGGTGAGACCGATCTTGCTGAGAAATACCTTTCGACAGCCGGCCGGATGCGGGAAGCTTTGATAAAGTATCTCTTCGACGGAGCCCGGAATCGGTTTCTCAGCAGGCTGAATGTGAATACTGATAATGCCCTCAAGAAAGACTTTACCATGGATTCAAGCCTCTTCTCTCTTTGCCTCCTCGGGATCTTCGATTCCTCGGATGAGAAAATACGATCTACATTAGAGATGGTCAAGGATGCACTCTGGTGCAAAACAGACATAGGAGGGATGGCTCGCTACGAAAACGACACGTATCAGACCGTCATCAGGCCGACCCCTGAAATACCGGGAAATCCCTGGATTATTTCAACGCTCTGGTATGCGCAATACCTGATAGCCCGGTCGGTGAATGAAGAGGATTTGAAAAAAGCTCTCGAAGTCATCATCTGGGTTGCAGAAAGGGCTCTGCCTTCAGGGGTGCTCCCGGAGCAGCTCAATCCCTTTACTGGTGATCCTCTCTCTGTTTCGCCCCTCGCCTGGAGCCATGCGGAATTCGTCATAGCGGTCCAGAAATACCT
>JBLNHB010000028.1:0-3182 GCA_050268805.1 bacterium
CGGTAGAGGAGCACGGGTACAGCCACAGGGAAGTAGCGGCACACCTGGGGATACACTACACGACGGTTAGCAGAATCATCAATGAGAAATGGGATGATAAACAGTAAAGACCTGACCCCCAAGGTCCGAGGCTTGACCCTCAAGGTCCGAGGCTTGGCGACCTGCACATATCAATGTTGGGACGATTGTGGGAGATCTTCTTATACTCGTACTACACATGAGTTAAGAAAACTAGACCCTATATCAAAACCCGAACAGAAAATAGTGGATATCAATAATCCTGCTGTTTCAAGTGTCGCTGATATATTTTGCACGAATTTAGGTCCTCCAAAATAAGAAGTGTAGTATGTCGGAACTAATTAAGGGAGAGAATCTTAAACGATGATAACTAAAAAGGCACTTATTCTATTTCTTTCCTTATTAATTGGCGTGATCGCCTGTTCTAAGCTTTCTGATAAGTATAAAGAATACAAGAATAAAAAAGAAATTGAGAATTTAAGCAGAGAAAGAAAAAATGTTTTATTGGACAAACTAAAAAGAGGGGAGAAACTGGAATCATTCGAAATAAGTAGTTTGACTTCTATATTCTCATTGGAGGGCAAGTTTGATGAAGGCATTGATCTTTTGGAGAACCTTCAGCACTCAGCGAATTATAAAGATGACCGGTACAGTATCTATTTCGATTTTGCACTGTTGTATACGGAACAATATGTCCAAAGCAGGGACCCCGAGACTCGACAGCAACTAATTTTGAAGGCTCAAAAGTATCTTGCCGATGGCTTTGACAATACACCAGAAAAAGCATTGGCTTATTATAAAAGGTCAAGAGTGTATTCAGTAATGGACTGCATAGAAAAGGCCAAGTCTGATTTGCAGCAAGTTATGACAATTGCTAAATCTAAAGATATCATCTTTTTTGGAAATGGAATTTATCTGACGAAGGATCATTTTGTCAAAATAATAACAAATGATTTAGTTGAGTTAGAGGGCATTAAAGATCATTGTGTCTTGTAAAGCAAGAAGACAACGGGGTCAGCCCTTAGAACCTTGACCTTTTACTATTGCGGTTAATTTCCACTTTGCTATTGGTGGTTCTCTATAGGAGGACCAAGTGAGAAGATCGGGGATCAGAGGGGGGACATCCTATAGCACCTCGCTGTGATCATGTTGGAAATATGACTGTGCCCTGTTCTCCTCTCCGTTTTTCACTGCAGCTCCCCTTTCGCCCGCAGCGCATCGAGGAGGAAATAAAAATAGACGAAGCCGGCGTACGGCTGCCACTGCGAGGTAATCTTCTTTATCTTCCCGTAGTCCGGCCTTTTGTTGAGACCCATGAAGCTCTGGAGGTTTCTCTGCGCGCCGACATCGTCGCCGGGAAACATGTTCATCCTGCCCAGGCCCCTCAGGAGGACATACTCGGCCGACCACCTGCCCACGCCGCTAATCTCCGAGAGATAGTGCACAATCTCGGCATCGCTCCTCTCTTCAAGGCTCTCGATCTTCAATTCGCCGTTGCTCACTCTTTCGGAAAGCTCGATGATCGCCCTCCCTTTATTTCTGCTGAAGCCGAGTTTTCTCAGGTCTCCGGGCGAGAGCCCGGCAAGGTCTTGCGGCCGCGGAAACGCGTGGAAAACGGTGTCCCCCTCACCGAAGGCGGCGCCGTACGATCCCGAGAGACGGTTCAATAGGATGATGCCGAGATCGAGCGAGACCTGCTGGCAGGAGATGGCATTGACGAGCGCCTCGAAAACAGTCGGAAACCGGGGAGGCTTCAAACCGGCATACCGCTCCAAAAGCGGTCTCAGTCTCTCGTCTTTAACCGACAATGAATAGAAATCCTTGAAAGCGCTTCTGAGAGAGAACATTCTCTCGAGCACCGAAGACACCGTTGATTGTAATGCCCGGAAGTCGGCGGTCTCCGCGGCTACCGAGATATTAAGCTTCGGGTCCTCTATCCCGCCATCCTGGGATATCGATGCATGCACCGCCCTGTCTCCAAGGACGAATATCCTCGAATACCTCCTGCCGTCCCAACGGTCGATCTGGTTCGCGGCCCTTCGTCTGAGAGCCCATGCGGTCAGTTCCAGGCTGAAGGGAGGATGAGGCCTCAGTGCAAAAGATATCCCGGACATATGTCACCTCCGTCGCAGTGCAAAAAGAGCATAAGCACAATAGTATAATAATGAACTATGCAGATCAACAAGCATGTTCACGCGATCAAGATTCCTTTCACGACAACGACCCCGTGGGGCGTGCCGCTGGAGCGGTTCGTTTACGTCTATCTCATTTACGGGACACACGGTGTCTGTCTTATCGATACCGGTGTTGCGTCTTCCGAGGAGGCGATCTTCAATTATCTGAGGGAGACGGGCAGAAACGTGAGCGACATCTCTCTCATCGTCCAGACGCACAGCCACCCGGACCATATGGGTGCTTCCAGAACGATAAAGGGAGAGACTGGCTGCGCCGTTGCCGTGCACGAAGCGGAAAAGGCCTGGATCGAAAATGTGCAGCTGCAGGCCCGGGAAAGGCCGGTGCCCGGTTTCGACTCTCTTGTGGCCGGATCGCTGGCAGTGAACAGGCTGCTCGAAGACGGCGAGGTGTTCGACCTCGGCTGCGGTCTCAAACTGCAGGTGTTTCATACCCCGGGCCACTCGAAGGGTTCGGTCGCCATCCTGCTGCTTGGATACCAGGCGCTCTTTTCAGGGGATGTCATCCCCGTTCCCGGTGAGCTGCCCATCTATGAGGATGTCCCGGCCTCGGTTGCGTCCATAAAAAAACTGAAGGCGGTCAAGGACGTCCGTTACCTCCTGCCTTCCTGGGACGAACCCCGGCAGGGTGCCCTGGTCTACCAGCGTATGGACGAGGGGCTGCAGTATCTTCAACGCGTTCATGACGCGGTCAGAAAGTGCTCCCGCCATGCGGCCACGCCCGACCTCATGGAATTGTCCGGATGCGTGCTGAAGGAGATCTCGCTCCCGCAGGAACTCGCAAACCCTATTGTAGCAAGGTCCATGGCGGCCCATCTGGCCGTGCGTAATAAAAAAGACATTCTCGAAGGAACATCTTCGGTCGTCACCCATTCAAAGGACGCTGTCAAGAGAAAGTAACTGCTCGTGCCGGATACATTCCGGCTCATTGGGCAACGTTATACTGAACACTCGCTTATCATCGAAAAATAG
>JBLNHB010000029.1:0-4778 GCA_050268805.1 bacterium
AAAGCAGATCGGATATGCTGTTTCTGAACAGCACAAAGGAAGCCAGTATATCATCGAAGCTGCTGAGAGGATGAAAGACGTTTCATTTCAGGTGAAGAATGCCACGAGTGAGCAAACCGATGGGAGCAAGAAAATCACGGAGGCGATCAGCAGCGTGAGCCGGCAGGCTTCTGAAATCGCAGAATCGACCGACGGGCAGAAGCAGAAGAGTAACGATATTGTGAATGCAATCGGCATGATTCATAAGACCATCGGTGAACTCATCGACTCGTCCGGGAATCTTGATTCGTTGATAAAATCGCTTAAAGACGAAGCACAGAATCTTCGCGGGGAAATCCACAAGTTCAAAGTATAAAGCATTTCCCGATGAATCGGGGAAGGGGACGGGGATGAGAGGCCTCATCCTCAAGCAGACTTACCCAGCCTGCTAAAAGTCTTTTCCGTTGACGAGATATACCTTTTCCTCATACTCCTCATCGGTGAGGATCCCATTTTTCCGCAAAATATCGAGCATATCGAGAAGAATGCACCGCTCATTCTCATTTTGTTTGTCCCGTGAGCAGGTTGATTTCAGCTGTTCCTTCATGCTCTTGATCTTGTCAGCGAGATATTCCGTATCCGAGGTGTTGATAAAATACTCTTTCTTCTGTGTTTTGACCTGGAGGTAGTTTACAAAGAGTCGTTTCGAGGGCTGGACATCCTCGATCTCATCATAAAAAAAGGACTGGGTAAGATTACTGCCCAAAGCCTCAAACCGGAAAAGGACCCTCTTGTTGGTAAGAAGCGCGGAGTAGGTTGATCGAATGCCCATCGAGCTCTTAGCATCCGGCTTTTCAATGACCTGTTCATCAGGCAGAAGCTGGTTTGAGAAGCTCCAAATCATAGGTCCTCCTTAACATAAGGGAATACCGCCGCAACGGCTGTTCGAACTACATTTAAGCAAAATGCATACCTAAGGTGATTCGTGCGGTGCACGAAAGTATGATTCCATGGGATGCTTGTAACTATTTGATTTAAATTAATTTTCTTTTAAATATGGTTCTGCATCGCTTGACCTCAGGCTTTCAGGATGATTGGAAATAGCTGGTAATTGTCATTAAATTGGCAGCGGCGTATAGAACGCAGCTTTGTACAAGATGATTCAGCCAGTAAGGAGGGAGCCGGGAAGAAAAAGGGAGCTACGAGGTTTTTCTGTAAACTTCCATTACCTCATCTCTGGTCAGAACAGAGCGCACGTTGACCCCGGAGTCCTGAATGGCCTCCCTGCCGCCTTCCTGCCGGTCAATGAGGGCGATGACATCGACAATAACAAGACCTGCTTCCTGCGCACGGGTGATGGCTTCAATGGTAGACTTTCCGGTGGTGATGACATCATCGACGACCACCACCCTGTCCCCTGCCTTCACGTTTCCTTCTATCCACTGCATGGTGCCGTGGGATTTGGCGCTCTTTCTCACGACAAAGGCTTCGACAGGATTCTTCTTTACATACGACGTATAGGCGACCGCATAGGCGATCGGATCGGCGCCGAGGGTGAGCCCGCCGATGGCGTGAACTTTCTTGTCGGCGATCATGTCATAAATAAGGGTGCCGATGATATGCATTCCTTCAGGGTGGAGGGTCACTGCTTTGCAGTTGAAATAGTAGTTGCTCACCCTGCCCGAGACGAGCCTAAAAACCGGCTCTTCGCTGTACTTGAAGGCTTTTTCGATCACGAGTTCTATTAACCGGTATTTCATTTCGATAGACAATACCTTATTCTCGGAGACAGGGTCAATGATCCAATCAATGCCCTGCCTTCAACCGCTCTTGCGCGAATACAGCATTGACATATGGCTCACTGTTCCATAATATGAGGCAACCAGAAGCATCTGAATGGACACATTTCTAAAGATGAGGATTGTTATCGGCACACATGAAGAACACGTTACGCCGGAAGAATTTCGCCGGCGCGTCAAGAAGCTGTTCTGCCAACCATGAAAAAAACTGTAGAGAGCTGTTAGAAATTATTGCCGTAGCGGGGGCCGGTAGTGATTATTTTTCGAGGCATTGCGATTTCGTTGCCGCAGGTGCTGATTTTGCTCGATGTTGGTGCGAGGTTTGACCTACTCTTTGGCTTCAATCGCACTGATTACGGGTTTACCACGCTGCTGTTCCTCGTTGTTCTGGTTCCTCTCGTTGCTCTGTCCTGGTTTATCATCGAAACCATAGTGTCCATCAGGCTGGCAAGACGAGAAAAGAGGGCGATGTCTTTGCTGATGCCTGGTTTGGCTCTTCTATTTTTGATCGAATCACTAGTAATAGACATTCTTATGGTACTGCAGGCAAGAATGTAGCATGATTTGTTAATCGCGGCGCACTACTGGAGTATTCCCTTCACGATGACATCAACGGCCTCTTCAGGGGTGAGGCCGTGGGCCATGAGGGTCTCAAGCTGTTTCTTGTCGACGCTTCCGATGGCGGCTTCATGAGTCACCTTTGCGAGGGGGTTAGTGACATTGACGATGGGTATTGCCTTTGCAACGGCATGGTCTTTCACGATCTCCATGCAGTCCACATGGCCTCGGGCGCCTGCGGCATTGCCCTCGGTAATGCCGGTCACCTCAGCATTCGCCTCATCCTCGAGAGCGACGCGGGTCTTAATAAGACCGCGGGCATTCCGGCCTGAGAGCAGGACGGTATCCTTTATCTTTATGTCATCATTGGCATGGCCGAACACACGGGCAACGAGTTCGGCAATCGCGCTCTCATCGGCATCGACTGAATAATCTATGGCGAGTTTCCCGACCCTCCCGGTCGTAAGAGAAAAATCAGCAAAATATTTTGCGTTCTTTCCGAGCCGTACAGATGCTTTCGGTACGACCTCGATACCGCCGTAAAGGCCATGGTAATGGGTCTCGGAATATCTCATCTCAGAGCCTTCACCTATGTCGACCGTCGCATCCATGATATGCCGCACTTTTGCGGCTCTCGGGAATATGCAGTGGGCGATAAAATGAGCAGAGGAATCCTTTTCAAGTTTTATGTCCATCTTTATTTTCTGTGTCCCTTTTTTATGGAGAACGCCGAAGCACAGGTGAACAGGCTTCTCTATCTTAATTCCCTCTTTAACGGTAACCGTCGCGCTGATGCCATTATGGATTTCCTTTGCATCGACCACAAGACCGTCGACATCTCTCATGCTCAGAATAGAGTGTCCACTCGCAACGAGGTGGGCCGTTTTTTTATCGGCGAGTACCGCTCTGTCGCCGCCTGCCTCGCCAAACGCGTGCATAAGTTCATCGAGTTCAGACATAGATACACTCCTCTCCGGTGCAGATGAGGCATTTTCTTGATTTATAGAATTCTGAAACCTTCGAAGGATTCCCGGAGCATATGATCTTCCCTCCGCAGACCTGCGATGCCCTGTCAGCGATCTCGGCGATCTCTTCCCTGTGGGTAATGAGGAGGACAGCGGATCCGTTTCTTTTCAGGGCATTGATGACGTTGATGATGTCCTGGATGGAGAGCATGTCAATTCCGGAATCGGGTTCGTCGAGGACCGCAAGTTTCGGACTGAGGGAAAGGACCGAAGCGAGCTCTATCCGCTTCCGTTCGCCGCCGCTCAGACACCGGTCGACCATTCTATCCAAGTAAAGATCAGGGCTCATACCGACAAGTTCAAGAAAATGTGACGGATCACCGTTCTTCTTGAGGGTCATATAACTTCTGACTGATATCCCTTCGAACCTGACGGGCTCCTGCCAGGCCATGGTGATGCCGAGGCGGGCTCGTTCATGGATCTTGAGATTATTTATCGGCCTGCCGTCGAAGAAGATTTCCCCGGATGTTGGTACATAGCTCTCGCTTCCTATCACCAGATAGGCGAGAGTGCTCTTGCCGGTGCCATTCGTGCCGAGGAGAGCGTGGACCTCTCCCGGCTCGATGGACAGGGAGAGCCCTGAGAGAATCTCCCGATCCGGAACTTTAAAAACCATATTCTTAATATCGAGCAATGGCATGGTTATCCGTCTCTTGAACCTATCTCTATTGTACACGGCTTGGTTTGAGACTGCCAGAAAAGAAAAACCCGCTATCTCATGAGACAGCGGGTCCTCAATTCAATGTATTTTGCGGAAACGTTACCTTAACATGAGCAGGAACCGCAGGAACTCTGCATGCCGGTTAACACAAAACCATGCCCATCCTTGTAATCAATGGTTGTGTTGTGGAGCATGTTCCTAGCCCCGGGCTCGAGAAAGAGCTTCAGGCCGTTCTGTTCTAATGCAGCGTCCCCCTCTGAAGCACATTTGGCTATGTCCATAGCCAACGAAGGGCTTCAGCCGCCCGGCACGAGAAAGAGCCTGATGCCTTCACCGGCTCGGCCCGCTTTTTCGATTGCCTCCTTGAACTTCGTGACTGCAAGATCCGTTACACTTACCATGAGTCCTCCTCTATATTTGTGCTGACATGTCTTTTCACGCGGCGTGAAATACTACCTATGATAACAGGTATTAAGGTAATAAATAAATAGATATTTATACAAACTCTGCGAAATTTGAGAGATACCTTACTCAAAAAGCCACAAAAGATTTTTCGTTCCAAAGTACAAACCAATCATGACCAGTAACGCCCCGCTGGCTTTTTTGGCATAGAGGGAGATTTTTTCCATGCCCTTAGAGCTTAAAATGCTCTCGGTAAAACCGATTGAAAGCCCTGCCGTAAAAATTAATGCGCAGTGGCCGAGCGCGTAGACAAACAGCAGCGAACCTCCATAGAGGATGTCGCCTTGCGTGGAT
>JBLNHB010000030.1:0-5837 GCA_050268805.1 bacterium
GTGGACATGTCTTCAAAGGCAACCCAATCGCCGCTCACGTTGGGGTTGCGCTGCACGCCGGCCAATGCCAGCCGTGTCTCGTTACGCGTGACCAAGTTGTACACAAAGATGTCGCGCTCGCCGGAACGAATGCCGTCATAGACCACCGTGTCGCCGTTGATGTCCGGATTGCCGTGGCAGCCGGTCTGCGTGGTGATCTGGTCGGTGACCAGGGTGTCGAAGTCGGTCACAAAGATCTGGCAGGTGCCGTCGGTGTTGACCTGCTGGTAAGCGATACGGCCGGCATTGACCGCGGGGTCAGACTCGCGAACCGTTGTATGGGTGATCTGCTTGACCTCGTTGGTGCTCAGGTCCATGGCCCAGATGTCGGCCTGGCCGGCACGGTAGTCCTCCCAGGCCACGATGGGGCCGCTGATGCCCGGGTTCGACTGATCGAAGGCCGGATCAGCGGCGACCGGGCTGTCCGCGCCGCCCACCACGAATGCCCGGACGCTGCCCAGGCCGGAGAGCGTGTGGTAGCGGGTGTATACGATAGTGTCGCCGGAGACGTCGTTAAGCTGTTCGTCGGTCGGGGTATTGTTAGTCACCGCGAACTCCTCGTCCAGCGACAAGTCGTAGTAGAAGATGTCGGCGTTGCCGCTGCGCAGGTCGGTGTAGACGATGATGTCGCCCGAGATGGACGGATCGAACTGCGAGCCCCCGCTGGTGGTGATCTGTCTGACCGTACCGGTGATGGTTATGGCCTGCGTTACCTGAGGCAAAAACAACAGCGCACTCATTGCCGCAACCAGGACAATCCTTAAGAATTCATTTCTCGTTATTCTTCTGATTCTCATAGACCCTCCCCTTAAAGTGTAAAGCTTCTTTTGTTCTTAAGTGCTCCGAAGTGACTACGACGACAGCTTGGCCATCCTGTCGTACAAGACCCGGCGCGTCCCCCTCACCCCCCCAATCTAATTCCTATGTATCACAAAAAAAGGGAAACGTCAACGTGAAGTTCAAAAATGAGATTAACTACTGTTCGCACTTTGATATTAAGAGTGCTTAGTGGGACAGCGAGACAGCGGGATAGCCCGTCAGACCGACCCTCGTTCACTACTCCTGTATGACATTGAATCACCCCGGCCAGATTCTCGCCACTATCCATCATTCCCTTGTGACAAACCTTGTCATTTTTCTGATCTAACCTCTTAAAAAATCATTATATTAGAGCGCCATTTCCCAGGCACGAAATCTGCTTACTCCTTTTCGTTTTTCTTAATAGTCTTTTAAGGATGGAGGATTCTATGAGACTACGAACGTCATTCTTTCTCTTCGCGGTTCTTTCCCTGGCATTGATGGCTCCCGGGTGCATGCCCCGCGCATCCTACCGTGCTCATCCGAGCCTGGATGCGAGCCTCAAGACAGTAAAGACCGTCGGCCTCATCGCGCCGGACATAAAGATCTATGAGCTCTCCGCCGGCGATGTGGAAGAGCTCAGGGACGACTGGTGCAAACAAGGCAGGGACAATGTCACCAAGGCCGTCATCGATGAATTCAGGAGCAAGAAGATAGCCATCAAAACCAAGGCTCTTGACAAAGACTCCGCTCAGGATCTGCCGGATATTCAGGCGCTTTACCGCGCCGTAAGCTACAGCATCCTCTCCTACACGTACGGGGATTTCAAATTCCCGGAGAAATACAAGAACTTCGATTATTCCATCGGACCCATCAGGAAGATCACCGATGCCTACGGCGTCGATGCCCTCATCTTTGTCTACGGGTATGATGAGATTTCTTCCGGCGGGAGAAAGGCCCTGAGGGCGCTGAGCATGGTCACCGGCGTCATCACCGGATACCAGCGGCGCGCGGGATTGACCGCAATGAGCATGGCACTCGTCGACAAATCGGGCTCGATTCTCTGGTATGACATCGATGCGGCAGAAGGAGGATATGACCTGAGACAGCCTGACAGCTCCGCGAAGTTCGTCAGGGCCCTCGTGGCAGACTTCCCGGAGGTGTCGCGATGAGATGCAGAGCGATTCTCATACTCCTCCTGATTCTCACCGGCTGCGCGACGACACGGCTCCAGCCGGTTGGGAAAGATGTAAAGTTCGAAGAAGATGAAAAGAGGCTCTGGACCCGCGCGGAGGAAGAGCAGGATGTTCTCGACAACGGCGGGCTCCTCTATAAGGATCAAGCGCTTGAAGCCTATATCAACGAGGTCGCCCGGAAGCTCCAATCGAAGCAGGTTTATTCGGTGATCCCTTTCAGGGTGAAGGTCATTCTCAACCCCTACCTCAATGCCTTTGCCTATCCGAACGGTGCGGTCTATGTCCATACCGGGATTCTCGCACGGATGGACAATGAGGCGCAGCTCGCGACCCTCCTCGCCCATGAAATGACCCACGCAACGCACCGGCATGGAGTCAGCAGTTTCAGGAGCGTGAAGAACAAGACAGCATTCCTCGCGAGCATGCAGGGCACCGTTGGCGTCGTTCCTGTGCTCGGTGATCTCGCAACCCAGCTCGGAGCGATTGGAACCATGGCCTCGGTATCAGGCCATTCCCGGGACCAGGAGACCGAGTCTGATATCGTTGGACTCAGATTGATGACGAATGCCGGGTACGATCCTCGCGAGGCTCCCAAGCTCTTCATCCATCTGAAAAATGAGCTGGCAGAGGAGAAAATGAAAGAGCCCTTCTTCTTCGGCACGCATCCGAGGATCAAGGAGCGTATCGAGAACTATGAGGGACTCCTGAAGACGGAGTATGCGGGCAAGAAGGGCGCCTTGAATCGGGACATCTTCATCAAGAAGACCCAGGCAATGATCCTCGATAATGCCCAGCTCGACCTTAAGGGAGGCCGTTTCTCCGTCGCGCAGCGGGGGATCGAAAAATACCTGAGTATCAAACCGAACGACGCGAAGGCTTACTACCTGCTCGGAGAAACCATGCGGCAGAGAGGCGAAAAGGGAGATCTGGAAAAGGCAAAGGAGTACTACCAGAAGGCAGTTGCCTCCAATGCCTCATATGCGGCGTCCTATAAAGGAATGGCGCTCGTCTCCATGAAGAAGTCCGAAAGAGGCCAGGCAAAGAAGTATTTCGAGTCCTATCTTTCCCTCTCGCCGAACGCTTCTGACCGGGCATATATCGAAGAATACATCAAAGAGTGCGGCAAAGGAGGAAAACAATGAAACGGTTCCTGCTCGGTATCATAATTCTGATTTTTATCGCCGCCTGTGCCCCTTGGATACGGACCGGGGGACCCTACTCGTCGGCATACCTTAATATGTCTGTCGATCTGCCTGACGGCTGGATGAGACTGAATAGCAGGGAATACCTCTTCATCACGCGGGACGGCATTCCGCTTCAGTCCATCCTCGTCGAGAAGATCCATGTGAGTGACACCCTCAAGCACACCAAGAAGAAATTCAGTTCCGGCATGCTCTCCCAGGAAGCGGCAGAGGTCATCCTCGACAACATGGCAACGGACCCGGCGATGCTGAATTTTGAGATCAGGGAGAACAACCCCGCGAAGATCGGCGGCAAATCGGGATTCAAGGCGGTCTATACCTACAAGAGCAAGGACGGCCTCCGGTACAAGAGCATCTATTACGGCTTCATGCTCGGCGATTGGTTCTACGGGATCCAGTACAGCGCCCCGGCGCGGTACTATTTCGACAAGGACCTGAAGGCATTCGAAAAGGTCGTCGCGAGCTTCAAGCTGACCAAGACAGCGTAATTCAAACAGGGAGGCGGAGCCTTCGCTCCGCTTCCCCCTCATCCTTCCTCCCTTTCATCAGTTCGTGGTGTAGTATATTAAATGTTCCATAATTTTCTAAATTATTAGGACCTATATCAAAATGGGTATCGCATTATAGATCCGTCATGCTCGCGAAAGCGGGCATCCAGTACCCCCCTTTCATTCCCCCCTTGGCAAGGGGGATACAGAGGGGTGGATTCCCGCCTGCGCGGGAATGACGACAAAAGGCCCGATGACGAGAAGAGAGGGATTTTGAGATAGGTTCTAATCATCCATGCAGAAGCCAAAGGCCCAGGATATTGATACGACCTTCCTCGAGGGAAAAAGCTCTTCTCCCCTCGTCGTCTTCATCCACGGCCTCGGGATGGACAAGCGGATATGGACCGATCCCGCGCAATCGAGGATCATCGCCGGAAGCTTCCCCATAACCATCCTCGTGGGGAAGAAGCCCCAGAGGAAGGTGCTTCCGGAAGACAAGCCGCGTTTCAGGAGAATCACTACAGGGACGCCTCCGAAGAAACTCTTGAGCCTTTTCCACCTCCTCCATGAGAAGGGCTTTTCAGTTCTCTCGTGGTCACAGAAGAGACCGGTGGGTCCGGCGCATGCCGCTCTCGAAGAACTTTCCGCGATACTCGATCTGCATCACTCTTTCACCGGGAACGGCATTATCCTCATCGGCCACAGCAGGGGAGGACTCTTTGCCCGCAGCTACGCCCTCGAGAATCCCGACGCCGTTCGCGTCCTCATCACCCTGGGCGCTCCATTCCGCGGCAGTACCCTCGCGCGCTGGGCCGGCCTCCTCTCGAGAGCGCTCGTCTTTGTGGAGCCTTTCTTTCCACAGCTTAAGGACAGCACGGCACAAAATGCCGTGGAGAGGATGCGCGATTTCATCAAGAGCACGGCCGTGAAAGAGCTCCTTCCCGACTCTCCTTTCCTGCAATCCCTTGAGCGGCCCCTCGCTGCGCACATCAGAACACTCTGCATCGCCGGCACGAATCCGCACTTCTTCAGCCTCTACCGGTGGCGGCACCGGAAGACCGGTGTCCCGTCACCGTATACGATAGAACCGGTCGAGCTCTTCTCCTTTCCCGATTCACTCCGGGGACTCGTGCCCGATGAACTGAAGAAAGGAAGAGGAGACGGCCTCGTGGCACACGAGAGCGCGATCATCAGTTCCTGTGATGAGACGGCGACATATCCGCTCAATCATGTGGAGCTTCTCTTCTCGAAGGATGTCCAGAGCAGGGTCTGGAAATTTCTTTCAGTCATCTCACCTCTCTAACCCGCCTTCTTTGTCGATAAGAGCAGGTGTGGAGGAAAAATCTATTGCATCGATATCGTAATGTAACCTCACCATCAAGCGCGTCAGGACCCGTGCGATTATTCATTGCAAAACCTGAAGCACTCCCCTTCAATTCCCGCCTTGACGAGGGGGAAAACAGAGGGGTTCATGCTATACTTGGTACAAGAGGACACCATGAAAATTCTCCTCGCCACAGACGGTTCCGAGAGCTCTGAAGAGGCGGCCCGGTTCCTGACCCACCTCGCACTCACCCCCCAGGACCAGATCATTGTCCTCCATGTCCTGAGCCAGATACCCTATGACGACGACTACCATGCACGGATAAAACGGGTCATCAGGGCCGTCGCCCCGCGCGTCGTCCGCTCCACCATGCAGATTCTCCAGCCTGTCAAGGCGAACCTTCGGGCGATCGCAATCGAGGGATACCCTGACACGACCATTGTTGAAACAGCGGTGGAGGAGGATGCAGACCTGATCGCGATGGGAGCGCGGGGCGTCAGAGGGCTCAAGGTGCTCGTTCTCGGAAGCGCTACGAGGGCGGTGGCCATCAATTCCCCGAAGCACACCCTCGTGGTAAAGAAGCCCCTCCCGGGTCAGGGGATCAGGAAAGTCCTCTTTGCCTATGACGGGTCAAACTGCGCGTTCCTGACCGGTACGTTCCTGGCGAAGATACCCTTTCCCGAAGACACCGAGGCAGCGGTCCTCCATGTGACACAGACGGCAGTCTCCGACATCCCTCACCAGTTCATCGAAAAGGATGAGAGCGAGACGATCCGGGAAATCCCTGAAG
>JBLNHB010000031.1:0-6297 GCA_050268805.1 bacterium
CCGAGAAGAGTTTTTTCCGGAGTCTCTCTGATTTCATTCCTTCCTTACCACATTATACAGCAAGAAAGTCCAGAGGCAAATCTTGCCCTCCAGCACCCTTCCTTTTTCCTCTTTCCCTCTCGAAGTCATGCTGATTTGATTTTCCCCTCCCCCTTCTTTATTATGAAAAGGCGGCGCGCTTCCGGCTGCCGGGAATACTAGCCATTACAGGATGAGGAAATGAAGGGAGATTCGGTCTTCGGAGCGATGAAAATAAAACGCGCGGATTCATTCCTGTGAAAATATCAATGGCAGTGAGCTTGTTCTGTTCTGCCTCGTTCGTGCTGAGCCTGGCCACTCCCTCCGACGGGATGCGACAGGCCGGAAGTTCCGATGCTTATCGATACTCGGATAAAGAAACAGTCATCGGACAATTAGAGGAGTATCGTATCGAGGAGGGAGAGTCCCTCATCGAGATCGCAAGGAAGTTCAATCTCGGATTCAATGAGATAATCGACGCTAACCCTGGTCTCGATCCCTTCACCCCCCCTGCCGGCGTTGCTGTCCGGATCCCGGCCTTCTGGATTGTTCCCGATCACGACAGGGACGATGACATCGTCATCAACCTCTCTGAGCTGAGACTCTACTATTTCTTCAGGCGGAACGGGGCCTCCTTTGTCAGGACATTCCCTATCGGGATCGGCGAAGAGGGCACGGACACGCCTGAGGGGATATCCCGGGTTATAGAAAAGACGGATGATCCGCCATGGATTCCGCCGGAATCGATCAGACGGGAACAGCCCGACCTGCCGCTCGTGGTTCCACCCGGCCCTGACAACCCGCTCGGCTCCCATGCAATGAGACTCTCTTCGGGCAACATTCTCATTCACGGGACCAACCAACCATGGGCAATCGGCAGACGAGCAAGCCACGGCTGCATTCGGCTTTACCCTGAGCACATCCCGGAACTTTTCCGTCTCGTTGCCCCAGGAGCAAAGGTGCGGATTGTCCGTCAACCCGTCAAGATCGGCATGAGAGGGAATAGTGTGTATGTGGAGGTCCATCGCGATGGAAATGACGAGGGCAATAACCCCTATAGCGCAGCGGTCCGGCTCCTGATCAAAAAGAACCTGATCAGGAAGGTGGATACGGGGAGACTCTATCCTGCGATTCTCCGCGAGACAGGAATCCCCGCCATTGTTTCACCCTGAGAGGGAAAACAATGGACGGGGATATGATAACGACCGAATTATTTCTTCTGCTGGAGTTCGAAAGCTTTCTCAGCCTTTTTTGACGCTGTCTCGGCCCTGCCTACTGCCGCTGCGGCCTGATCGGCAGCAGCCTCTGCCCGCTTCGCAGCATCCTCCGCCCTGCCGGCCGTTGCTTTGACGGCCTCGACCTGAGCCTGCGCATCCGCCACCGCCTTCTTTGCCGCGTCGAGCTCAGCAGTCATGGCATTGACCTTGCTTTCAAGGGCACCCACCCTCGAATCGAGCCCTGATACCTTCTGTTCCAGCGCCCCGACCCTCTGGTCCAGAGGGCCCATTTCCTGCTTGATTGTTTCCTTGGTTGCGCATCCCCCTGCGAGAACCGCGATGATGAGTGCGAGAATGGACAAAAATAAAGCCTTTTTCATGGTTATCCTCCTCTCCCTCAGTATGGTTTTCTAGTAAAAGAATACACCCCTTCCGTCTCATTTGCAAGTCTGCTTTTTTCACACGATGCAGCAGGGAATCGGGCTCACAGTCGCTCAGGGAAATGCATAGATCAGAACAACCGATAGATAGTACCGGGCATATTGTCCGAATGAACCGCTGTCGTTTGCGTACCCGACGGATGCATCAATGCCAAAAGAGTCATTGAACCAGCCCCTCAAACGGCCATTGACGAGTGCCGCGAGCTTCGTCCCGTCATCGTCATGCCTCTGGCCCAATCCACCATTTACTCTCCCCGAGAATCTATCGTTGAAAAATGACCTCACGAGGGTCACTATCCCCATGTATTCTGTCAATTCCGTAGGGCTGTAGTACCCGATTCCGATAAACTCTCCCTCAAGGTGTTTTATGGAGGCTGCGAGCTTAAGCCATTCATATCTCCCGGGCGAGTAGATGATTTTTCCGATCTCGCCGTCCCGGTCGTTTCCGTCGGTTATATGCTGATGAAAGTAGGCGCCGACAATCGTTATTTCATCGGTAATGGAGTAATCCGCAGATATGCCCGCCGTGTGAACCAGATAGTGGTTTCTGACAGCGGTGAGGGAGTCGACCAGTTCCCTGCTCCCGGACAGCTCAAAACGGAAAGGTCCCGGCGCTGCGATGAGTGAGCCGCCGTAGAGCACGGGAGACCAGTCAGGAGAATGGTAGAAGGCTACGTTTCCCTCCAGCCTCACGTTCCGACCAAAGGATTTCCCCCCGGATGCAGAGAGGAGATCGAAATCCTCACCATCGCCGCGGTGCGTAAATGTATGAGTTCCGGCCTTTACCGCTACCCTGTCATCACTTTTCCGGTCGAAAATAGCATCGGCGCCAAGAGCGAAGAGACGCTGCTTTTCATAGTCAGTATCCTCAATAAAGGAGAATTCCGAGTTCAGCCGGTATTGAACTGCATATGCCTGTGAAGCAATAAGGATCATGATTCCCATGAGAGCTATTCTCTTCATTTCGTCCCCCATGATTGCCGAAGATCGAGGAATTCTGCCGCGTACCCTGCAAGACAGGCAGGAGTCATCAGGAGCTGATATGCCAGCATATAGAAGCAGAATCCGAAAATATTCTTCCTGATCCTCAAACCCATGTTTCTAAAAACCTGTTTCTGTTTATAGAACATCAGGGCATTGATCAAGAACGTCAGAGGAAGCAGGATGAGGGTCAAAAGACCGGCAATAAGGTAGTAATGGAAAACAACGGCCGCCAGAATGCCGGGGATGAAAAAAAAGAGATAGACAAAGTCGATATAGGGGAAGAGCAGGTTATACCAGATGAAGGGAAGAACCATCCTCGGTTTGATGAGAACTTCCGGATGATGCTTGAAAGCCTCTATCAGCCCTCTCGCCCACCGCTTTCTCTGACGGTAGAACCTCCGGTAGGTATCGGGAACAACAGTAAAGATGATGGCGTTCTCCGCGTACCTCGCCTTATAGCCCTTGCTGTGAAATCCCCAGGTGAGGACGATATCTTCGCCCACGGTATTCTTCCAGCCGCCGCACTCCTCTATCATGCTCTTCTTCAGAATGGAGAACGATCCCTGCGCCACGAGCGTGCCCTGATACAATGACTGAATTCTCTTGACTACGGCTATCCCGTGAAAGTAGTCCCATTCCTGGAGCTTCGTTATCCAGTTCTGCCGAGAATTGCGTGTCAGCACGCATCCGGCGACAGCGGCAGTATCTTCGGGTGAATGCACCATATAATTTACCAGGTTGAAGAGACTGTTCCTGAAGAGGCTCGAGTCGGCATCAAGCGTTACGATATAATCGTGTGTTGCCTGTTTCAGGCCTTCATTGAGAGCACGGGCCTTTCCCCCGTTCCTCGGAAGGTCGATCAATCGTATGTGATGCAAGGAATTCCTATTTTCCGCCATGGCTTCCCTGACAAACTGCGATGTTCTGTCCCCTGATCCGTCATTGATGACGATGAGCTCTACTGCCGCAGGGTAGCTCTGTGACAGAATCGAGGAGAGGGTCTCTCTGATATTCTCTTCCTCGTTGTAGGCTGCCATGAGCATGGTTATCGGCGGGAGCGGTTTATCATGCTCGAACTGGGGGCGGTTATCCAGAAAGAGACCCGCCACAATAAAGGCATTCGCAAGCCCGGGAATAAAGGCCAGGCCGAGGACGATAAACCATGCAAGAAATGTCCCGAGCTGGTTCTCGATATCTTGAAACCAGGGATAGGAAATCCATATACTGGCGGAAAACCAGAGACAGGCAAAGAGGAATGACAGGACCAGTTTATACCGTACCGGGATATAAACGTATTTGCCCTTTGATTCATCCCACACCTTGAATTTGTCGAGAAGCTTCACTTACCACCTCTTGACGGCACAGCGCCATCAGACGCAATGAGACCCTTCTTGATCCAAGCGCTCATGGGTATGACCCCCCCGTGACCTCCAAACTGCGAAAAGAATGGACGTGCTATTTTAAATATTCAGACTAAATCTGTCTACCCCTTTTGGGAAAAAATAAAGAGGGAGGTATGGTAACTCCAGTGATATCAGCGTTAACCAAAAAGTGTGGAGATTGATGTTCCAACGAAATAGAGCGCGATCACGAGGAGAAAGACACCGAAAAAGAGGTTGATCCGGCGGAGTTTTTGAACAGAGAGAAACTTCTTTGCCCAGGCGATGATGAGGGAAAGTGCTGCCAGGTAGGAGGCAAGTCCGAGACTTCCCGCGATGAGGAACGCAACAGCCACATCGGTCGTGAAGTCCTTGATGAGGCCGATATCTCCGAGAAGCCTCGCTCCCGACAGCCACCAGAGGACCATCACCGGGTTCGTCGCCGACAGAGAGAGCCCTCCGAGAAATCCCCACCGCTTCCGTTTCAAATAATCTCCGCTGTATGCCGAGTCCGGGTCCTTCATGGTGTTCCTTATGATGAAGATTCCGAGTAGGGTCAGGAGCGCACCGCCGAAGAGCCAGAAGAATGCCATGACCTTCGTCTCCTCCAGGAAGGGAGCGATGCCGAAAAACGCTATCCCTCCGTACAAGAGATCGACGAGAAAGGCTCCCCCGATAACAGCGAGAGCCGCCTTGATGTGGCCGTTGATCGACCGCCGTACGACCTCGATCTGAACAGGGCCTGACGGGACTGCGGCAACGCAGCCCAAGAGATAGGCAAACACCAGGAAAAGGGTGTAGTGCATAACTTATTATTATAGACTATTGACCGTTTTCAGAGGCACAGGAGAGCGGCCTCTCAGGACTGCAGGGACCCGGCCGGGAAGAAGCTGGAATGAGATCAATAAGGAATTCTCCCGGGACCTTTGTCCTTGACCGTAGAGCAAGGACTCGTGCACGATAGAGGGGATTGAATTACCGATGGGAGGTGGAATCGATGTTTCTCAAAATCGGCCATCGCGGGGCCAGAGCGTATGAGACCGAGAACACCATCGAGAGTTTCAGGAAGGCGATCGAACTCGGGGTGAACGCTATCGAATGCGATGTGCGACGCACAAAGGACGGGAAACCGGTCATCTGCCACGATGATGATCTCAAGCGGGTATTCGGGCACGATGCTCGCGTGGACGAGTCGACGCTGAAGGGACTGAAGAAGCTGACCGGAAACAAAATCCCCAGCCTCGGAGAGGCCCTGCGCTTCATCGACGGGAAGGTCGAGAAAATTCTCATTGAACTGAAAGAGACCGGCTATGAGAAGAAGGTCGTTGATGTTATCAAAAAGGAAAAATTGAAAGACCGGGTCATCATCGTTTCTTTCCATGAAGAAGCGCTTGCAGCGATACGGAGCCACAATACTGAGATAGAAACAGGCATCATTTTTTCAAAACCCAGGAACCCCGTTGCCGCCGCTCTGAGGCTCAGAGCACAGTACCTTCTGCCTCTCTATAAACTCGTTCGCACGGGAGATGTCGAAAAGGCTCATGAGAAGGATCTGAAGGTGATCGTCTGGACGATCAATACGAGTGAAGAGGCAAAAGCATACATCGTTAAAGGGGTTGACGGCATCGCCAGCGACAGGCCGGATATTTTCAAGGGAGTCTCGCAGCCCTTCACTTTCCACCGGCGATGTCGATCTTGAAGATCTGATTTCCCCTGCGGATCAGGGCTATCCCCTCCTGTTCGGCACGCATGAAGAAGAATTTTGCCATGGCATATGCCTCTTGATAGCTCACCATCTCGCAGTCAGCGATACTGCCGAGATAGCACAATCCGTCCCCTTGTGTTCCGTCGGCCTCAGGAAGCACTGACTGTGCCGGATCATTGACCGGCTTCCCCTTGCCGTAAACGCTCTCAGGAAATCCACCGTCACCGATAATTGCTAACCTCATGGCCTTGCCCCCCTTTCCCTGTTACTCCTGTCTTCATTATCCCGTGAACGTTACCGTGAGTACAGGGAAAATTCACCTCGAGGAATCTTAGACAACATTATGCACAGAGGTATGAGTGGGTGCGGCGAAAAAATTGTTTGCATCGATACCTTAGGGTAAACTCTTCATAAGCGTATCGGAGACTGCATGAGAGATTTCATTGCCTGTGTCATTTCTGCTTCACCTTCAATAAGGTCACCTGATGCACATTCCTTTATTTAACGGGAGAATATTCCGATAAATAAGCATGAATTCAGATGGCATGCTCTTT
>JBLNHB010000032.1:0-6587 GCA_050268805.1 bacterium
TTTTTGACTCGTATTCGAAACTCATTGCACGGTACAATTCGCTCCAGGTAATTACCTCCCTGTCGATGATCGCAACGACCTTATCGAGCAGAATGGATGCCTGTGCACTTGTTGAAAGCGCAAGCACCATTACGATGATCGACAGAGATGCCTTTCTCACGTTCATCCTCCGGTATCTGATTGGCGATTCAGCGTGGAGGGAATATCCATCATCTGACACTATCTGCGAGCAAGGATTCTCTTTGTCATCGCTGGCAAGCATATCCCGTCCCTATATCTCCGAAGAGAGCAGACCCATCGGCTTCTTGCCCTCGCAGCTCATATGGTCGCCTGATGACCTATGAAATATTTATTTTAATAACGGCGTTCTTTTTTCTTTCTGAAATAAGGTGTGCCACCGCTGACTGCCTTTTCTGGTTCAGGAGCATGGCGCGTATCTGGCCCTTTGCCTCATCAAAGGTCATCGGCGATTCTTCCTTTTTGTCTTTAACCCGTAACAGGTAGAAACCATCTTTTCCCTTGTACGGTCCGCCGTATGACCCCTTCTTCAGGTTCTGAAGAGCCTCAGCGATTTCAGGAGAATAGAAAGTCGATTCGGTCCAGCCATAGTCGGTGACAACAACGTCTTTGCTCCCCTCCTTCCGGAGCTCTTCCGCTACGGCATCGAAATCGAGCTTCTTCTCCTTCATATCAGCCATGATCTTTCTTGCAGCATCCTCTGTTCCTGTCTGAATCAGGCGAACCATGACCTGCTTCTGACGAATAAACATTTTGGGAGTCTCTTTGTAAAACTCCTTCATCTCTTTCTCGGCAACCGAGTCAGGGGGCACAAGAGAATCAACGAGTTTCCTTACCGTCAGCTGATCTTTCAGTTTCGCCTTGAATTCTTCCTGAGACATTCCCTTGTCTCTCAGTCTCTTATTGAATTCTTCCTTGCTTACAGCCGTGATCATTCTTTCAAATTCGGCGTTGATCTCCTCGGGTGAGACAGCAATATTCTTTTCTTTTGCCGCCTGCAGGAGGAGTTTCTCTCCAATCAATTGCTGGATCACGGCGTCCTTGAGCTGGGACTCTTTGACATCCTTCCCCGGCACTGCATGTTGCTGCATGTTTTCTGCAAGCGCTGCCTTGAATGCCTTCAGGGTGATACGGTCACCATTGACCTCGGCTGCCGGCTTTGCGCAGCCGTAAGAAACGAGCAGCACGATAAAAAACATTCCGAGATAAAAGGCTCTTTTCATAATGATCTCCTCTCCTTCTTTAGCATATTCTTGGTAATTGCTCTCCCGTAAGCATATCGATGATTCTTGTTCCGCCTATCGCCGTCTTCAGGAGGACCGTCTTGGCGTTTCTCTCGGTCACTTCACCGATGATTACCGCTCTCTTTGCGAGCGGATGCCCGGCCATTTCGTGCACTAAAAATTCTGCCACATCCGGACTCACAAAAGCAACCAAAACTCCCTCATTGGCAACATAGAGCGGGTCAAGGCCGAGAAGCTCGCAGGCACCAACCACACCCGGCTCGACCGGTATGTGTTTTTCATCAACCATGATGCCGAATCCCGTATCTTGGGCAATCTCCTTGAGCGTTGTTGCAAGCCCTCCCCTCGTGGGATCACGCAGGGCATGGATCTTTTCAGTTACCGAGAGCATGTGCTGAACCAGCCCATTGAGCGGCGCCGAGTCACTGAGCACCGGGGGATCAAAACTCAAACCATTTCGCTCGCTCATCACAGCCACTCCATGATTCCCTATTGATGAACTGATGATGATTTTATCCCCCGGGACGATATTCGCCGGATGGATCGAGATACCCTTTTTGAGCATACCAATACCGGTCGTGTTCACAAAAAGCCCGTCTCCTTTTCCTTTGTCGACCACCTTGGTGTCTCCACTCACGATCCTGACCCCTCCATGCTCAGCCGCTCGGCACATGGCAGCAGCGATGATGGAAAGCTTCTCCCTCTCGAATCCCTCTTCAATAATGAACGAAGCGGTGAGATACTGGGGAACCGCTCCCATCATCGAGAGGTCATTCACCGTTCCATTGACCGCAAGGTCTCCGATGTTCCCGCCGGGGAAGAAGAGCGGTGACACGACATACGAATCCGTGGAAAAGGCTATCTGATCTCCATTCTCGAGCGGGAGCACCGCAGCATCCGTCAGGATACCGCTCATGCCGAAGGAGGGGGCAATCATGTTCTTCAGCAGTTCATGCATCAGCTTGCCGCCGCTGCCATGGGAGAGCGTTATTCTGTCCATGCCGGCACTCCATACTTATAGTAAGCAGCACAGCTTCCTTCAGAACTGACCATGCAGGCTCCAACCGGTTTTTGGGGTGTACATGACCTGCCGAAAAGCTTGCATTCACTCGGGAGAATCTTTCCAATGAGCACGTCACCGCACCTGCAGGCAGATGGTTCTCTGACATTTTCTATTTCGATAGGAAGTATTCTCAGGATGTCCCGCGCTGCATGCTCTTCCCGCACCGCAAGTCCGCTCTTCTCGATGATCCCGATTCCCCGCCAGTGAGCGTCAACAGGTTGGAAATACCGGTCAAGGTACTCGAGCGCTTTGGGATTTCCCTGTTCCTGTACAGCCCCCTTGTACTGAATCTCCACCTTTGATGTACCCGATGCAATCTGCTTCATCACCCGAAGGATGCTATGGAGGATATCCTCTGCGCCGAACCCCGCTATCACCGACGGTATCCGGTATTCATCAGAGAGGAACCGGTAGGCATTGCGGCCGATGATGGTACTCACATGTCCCGGGAGAAGAAGACCGGCAATGGAAATCTCACGATTCGCGGCAAGGAGGCGGATAGCAGGGGGAACAATCTTATGAACAGTATAAATAAAGAAATTGTCTATCGCTTCGCGTTCGGCCATGTCGATCGTAGCAGCAACAGAAGGAGACGTCGTCTCAAACCCTGTTGCGAAAAAGACGCTCTTCTTCTGGGGGTCCTTTCGGGCAATCGAGAGGCAGTCCATAGGTGAGTAAACGATTTCAATGTGAGACCCTCCGGCACGCGCATCGATGAGAGACTGTTTGCTTCCCGGCACCCGCATCATGTCACCAAAAGTGGCGAGGATAACGTCATCTCTTCTCGCGATCTCGATCGCCCGGTCGATATCCGCAATCGACGTAACGCAGACAGGACACCCGGGCCCGCTGATGAGTCTGATATTGTCCGGCAGGAGATTTCGTATGCCATGACGAAAAATCGCAACAGTGTGGGTCCCGCAGACTTCCATGATATTGATGGTGCCGTCTATTCTTTTCGCCAGGGTTGCGATGTGTTTGAGAGCCAGTTCCAGTTCCATAATCAGCCGGAAGAACTCCTCAGTATTTTTTCTCTCACCAGGTACGCCTGGCCGAGGGAAATGCAGGCATCGTTATTCGGCACCACGCTATTGGTGAAGACGGCAAATCCCTTCCGGCTCAGCATTTCTGTGGAACGGGACAGGAGATATCTATTCTGGAATGTTCCGCCGGACAAGATCACGGTGGTGTTCCCGGTTATCGCTCTTTGATCTTCTGCCATCCGGACAATAGCGTTCAAAACAGTGTTGTGAAACCGAGTGGAAATGGTGTCTGCTCCTTTTCCCGTCATATGATCGTCTATTATGGACAAGATCGCCCGGGAAAAATCAATCACCGGAGGATCCCCGGGGAAAATATCATAGGGATAATCACCGGCGATAGTGCTGTCAAGATACCATTCAAGTTTCATGGGAGCTTCCGCCTCGAAGGTATTCGTGTCGCATATATTTATGATCGATGCCACTGCATCGAACAATCTGCCGGCTCCCGAGGAGAGCGGACAGAACTGCCTGTTCTCCGAGAGAGCGAGAAGATTGCCCAGCTCTCTGCTCCCGAGGCGACTGATAAAACCGATCCTTTCTAGATAGGCCCACGTATCCTTTCCGGCCGCGTGCTTGATGAAGGAAACTGCAGTTTTCCAGGGATGTCTCACCGACGATTCCCCGCCGATGAGGGGGATATATTGAAAATGGGCGGCCCTTTTCAATTCTCTGAGCCCCCCGGTAAAAAATTCGCCTCCCCAGAGATTTCCGTCTGTGCCAAACCCGGTCCCGTCAAAAACAATCCCGATGACACAGTCGTTGATGCCGTGAAGAGCCATGACAGAGGCAACATGGGCATGATGGTGCTGCACAGGCACCAGGTCCACTCCGTCCTGGCTTTTCGCCCACCGGGTCGATGTGTATTCGGGGTGCATGTCATACCCGATTGCCGCAGGATTGATCCGGTACAGAGATTTCAGATTCGAGAGTGTCTCTTCAAAGAATATAAGCGATTCATAATTTTCCATGTCGCCGATATGCTGGCTCATAATCGCGAATTTCCCCTTGGTGAGCGTGAAAGTATTCTTGAGGTCAGCACCGCACCCGAGTACCTCGGGCCCGTCTGAAGGGAGGGCAATTGCCTCGGGCACATACCCCCGGGACCGCCGGATAATGCACTCCTGTTGGCGCCCTTTCTTCTTTTCCAGTATAAATGCAGTCACTGAATCATCCACCCTCATGAAAATATCCCGGTTATGGAAGAGGAAACAATCGGCGATACCAACAAGTTTTTCCCGTGCCTCGCCGTTATCGATAACGATAGGCTCTTCCGAAAGATTCCCGCTCGTCATCACCAGGCTTTGGAGCGGTCTTTGCTTTCCCGCAGGGTGGTGGAAGAGGAGAAAATGAAGAGGCGTATACGGAAGCATGCAACCGAGATAAGCGTTCCCAGGGGAAACGGATTCCGCAATGATCGGTTCATTTATTTTTTTCTTTTTCAGGAGCACAATCGGGCGCGCGGGGGAATGGAGAGCGTTTCTTTCCTGGTCGGAAAGATGGCAATGCATCTCGATGAATCCCGGATCCGAAACCATGACAGCAAAGGGCTTGTTGCTTTTTCTCTTCAATTCCCTCAGTCTCCTGACCGCATCCTCATTGGTGGCGTCGCAGGCGATATGAAAACCGCCGAGTCCTTTTATCGCCGCAATGTAACCTGAACCAAGGAGTTCTATCAGTGCGCCGAGGGAATCACTGGTTTCAAATTTTCTCAAAGATTCATTGACAATCTTCAGCCCTATGTGAGGCCCGCAATCAGGACAGGCATTTGGCTGGGCATGGAAACGCCTGTTCGAGGGATCATGATATTCCCGTTCGCACGCAGGGCACATCACGAATCCCCTCATGGTCGTGTGTTTCCGGTCATAGGGGATTCTTTCTGTTATCGTGTACCGCGGTCCGCAGTTGGTGCAGTTAATGAACGGGTAGAGATATCTCCTGTCACCCGGGTCCATGAGTTCTTTCAGACAGTCATCGCACACCGACACATCAGGAGAAACGAGGGTGAACCCTCCTTTGTCCTCGCTCTGCATGATCGTAAAATCAGAGAACGGTTTGCTGTTTTCAGAAGGAATGACTTCAAGAGAATCGATCTTTGCAAGAGGCGGAGCATTATCCCTGAGGGAATCTATGAAAAGCGGGACTTTTTCTCCCGCTATTTCGATGACCACACCATCGTCGCTGTTCCTGACGTACCCCCTGAGATTCAGCGACTGAGCCAGATTGTACACAAAAGGCCTGAATCCCACTCCCTGGACAACGCCTTTCACAATCACTTTGACGCCGTTCCGGGACAGGCCGTCTCGTCTTTCCTGCATTGTGTATATTAACCTATTTCCCGAAGGGACAGACAGGGAATCTGCATTCCTTGCAGTTGAGGCACAATCCTCCATGACCAAGCTCTGCGAGATCCTTCCTTCCAATGATTTCTCCGGCGAGGACTCTGGGAAGGATAAGATCCAGAACGGTGATCTTATGGTACATAGCACACGCAGGAATACCGAGGACCGGGATTGGAAATTGGCGATCGGGGGCAGGCAGGTATGCCACGAGAAACATGGCCCCCGGCAGCACTGCAGAGCCATAGGTCATATGAATGGTTCCAAGCCTTCTGATCGCAAATCGTGTCACGTCATCAGGGTCAACGGACATGCCGCCCGTTGTGATGAGAAGGTCAGCGCCTCTATCCAGAAGCTCCCTCAGCCCCGCTTCGATGAGTCGCTCATCATCAGGCGCCTGAACGATCCCTGCAATATCACCATCAAAGACCTGTATTTTCTCTTGTATGATAGACGCAAAGGAATCCCGAATTCTTCCGCTGTAGACTTCGTTTCCGGTGATGACCACGCCTGCCTTCGGCCTTCGCATCGCCTTCACTTCGACGATCCCAGTTCGTCCGGCCGCTGCTTTTGATTCTCTCGCTGCTTCGCCGATTTTCCGTGCTTCATGGAGTACCTCTTCACGCATCACGAGAGGGATTGCCCGCGTCCCTGCAACCACCCTGTCTTTCCTGACTACCGTATTGTCATGAAGAGTCGCGCACATGATGTCCGGCAGCATATTGAACTGAAGGAGCCCATCCGTATCAATCTTGAGGAGCCCATCCCGGTCTGCAATAATGTTGATCTTCCCCTCTTTCGGTTCTCCCTGGATGCTCACACCTTCCCCCATGAGTGCCGATGCGAGGGCAAAGGCAGCGTCGTCTTCATGGATCTCTCCCTC
>JBLNHB010000033.1:0-12343 GCA_050268805.1 bacterium
GTCTGTCGAAGCATCGGTGAGCAGGACGGCGACACTGCCGGTCCCATTTGAAGAGCTTACCGATCCTGATCCCCCGCTGCAGGAAGTGAACATAAAGGCAAGCACTACAAGGATTGCAACGACAGAGAATAGTTTGACCGCTTTAATTCTCATACTGATATCCCCCTTCTTCTGAACTAGGCCTCGGAATCCATGCCCAAGTCAATTCTATTCCTAAATTGTCTCAACTTCAAGCACAGAATGTGCAGACTCAGGTAAGGGTAAGCATGAAAAGAAGAAGTAATCTTCAGTACCAGAGGTAATCCGCGATTCCGCTGTCCGGTCCCTTCTCCGTGACCCCGCCGAAATTGCCGGGCAGGAGCACAAGAGAATGTATGCTGAAGTTTTTCTCGAGCATGCGGGGGACCGCAACCTTCGCGGCATGGGCCGCTCCGAGGAGAACAACAACACTGCCGTCACGGGCATTAAAAATCCTCGCAATATCATAGGCCATGATCGCGTCCCGCAGGCGCTGGGCGCTGCAGAGATTGGGAAGCTCGGAATCATGGCCCCTCAGCTCCTCGGAACCTTTGAGAAAAGCAGAGTATTCGGGGTCCTCGAAACAATGGGTATATCGAATCTTTTCGAGGAATTCCTTGTCCACTCCTCCCAGCCCTCTCCGCGCGACGGTGGCTATCAGGTTCCGATCGGCATTGATTCCGAAGAGGGGGATCCCTTCCTGCCGCGCGTAATTGAATATCATTCCATACGAGTCATAGTCCACACTCCAGAAACTATAGTAGGCATCGACGAAATCGTCCTCGTCAAGCGAGCCGTCCACCCACTGGTCAAGGGCCTGCTGCATCCTGGCCGGAAACATCTCGAGGGCAACCGCGACGTTCTTCCCCTTTCCCTTGAGGTGCTTGATCACTTCCATCTGAAAGAGGTGGTCACTGGTGCTGGTATGGCCCTCTCCCACAAAGATGACCCGTTCCTGTTCAATGACAGCGAGGACGCCATTCAGGGGAAGGGTTATCTGGTCATCAAGCCTGGTATAGGAAGACGGAAGAGTTGCACATCCCCAGATAGCAGGGAAAGAAATGCAGATCCACAAAAGGCCAAGGGGTCTTTTCATGATATGAGCGGGTGTGGCGATAAAATTTTTTGCACCGATACCTTAATGTAAACTCTTAATGAGAGTATGGCACACAGCGTGATACATTCACCATGAAAGCAACCCTTTATGGAATTACTATACATCATCGATTTCAAAAAGTTTTGGAGCCATGCCTGCTCATAAGTCCGCGAAAATGTATGAATGAAGAGGGTAAGTATTGCCCGGCAGGAATGGTATCCGATGCTATTGCTGCCAGAAGCCTTTCGAAGCAGATGAGAGACGCGCCTTGAGCGGCCGCCACCACCACTCATTCTCCCGGTACCACTGGATGGTCTTCTGAACGCCCTCGGAAAAGGAGAGAGATGGTTTCCAGCCGAGGTTGGTATTGATCTTCGTGTTTTCAAGCGCATAACGGTAATCGTGGCCGGGCCTGTCAGGGACGAACTTGATCATTCCCCTGTCTTTCCCGACGAGCGAGAGAACCATCTCGACGAGGTCGATGTTCCGGATCTCGTTCTCGCCTCCGAGATTGTAGATCTCCCCGGTCTTTCCCTTATGCAGGATGATGTCGATGCCCTGCGCTGCATCCTCGACAAAAAGCCAGTCCCTGATATTGCGCCCTTCCCCGTACACCGGAACGGGTTTGTCATCGATGAGATTGGTGATCATGAGGGGCAAAAATTTTTCAGGATACTGGAAGGGACCATAATTGTTCGTCGGCCGGGCAACGATGGCGGAGAAATTGTAGGTCCTCTTATATGCCCTGATGAGGAGGTCTCCCGCGGCCTTGGACGCCGCATAGGGAGAATTGGGGGCGAGGGGGGACTCTTCGGTGAATTTGCCCTCTTCCGTCTCGAGGCTCCCGTACACCTCATCGGTCGAGATATGGAGAAACCGTTCAACATCTGATTTCTTGGCGGCCTCGAGCAGGGACTGGAGGCCGATCACGTTCGTCTGGAGGAAAGGAACGGCGTTCACAATCGACCGGTCTACATGGCTCTCTGCAGCGAAATTCACGACCCAGTCCACAGTCTTGATGATCTTGCTGACGAGTTCGGTGTTTTCTATTCTCCCCTCGACAAAGGTATACCGCTCGTTCTGAATGACGTCCGAGAGATTATAGGGGTTGCCCGCATAGGTGAGAGCGTCGAGGTTGACGATCTCGTAATCAGGATACGAATTGAGCATGTACCGGATGAAGTTGGAACCGATAAACCCGCAGCCGCCCGTAACGAGTATTCTCATCCTGTCAATTCCTATTGCCGAGTGGGATTGCAAACAGAAATACCATATCAGTTTTTCTCTCTTTTTGCAAGAAAGCCAGGGACATCCCTTCAATGCTGCGGGCGTAAAATTCATTCATGAGCATTTAGCATCCAGCGCTCAGCTATCAGCCCCTGCCCGGCGGTCTCCAATGCATCTGCTATAATATCCCATGTTCAAACCCGTCATCATACTCGGCATAGACACCTCCTGCGACGATACCTCTGCCGCCGTTGTCCGGGACGGCTCGGAAATCCTCTCGGACATCGTCTCCTCCCAGGCCGATATCCACCGGAAATACGGGGGGATCGTGCCTGAGCTCGCGTCCCGGAAGCATGTAGAAATGATCTGGCCCGTTGTTCATGAGGCGCTCACCGGCGCTCAGGCGTCTCTTGACACCATATCGGCGGTCGCGGTCTGTTACGGCCCCGGTCTCATAGGGTCTCTGCTCGTGGGATGCCTCTTTGCCAAGTCTCTCTGCTACAGCAAACAGCTTCCCCTCATCGGCGTCAACCACCTCGAAGGTCACGTATTCACTCCCTTCCTCGCTGAAAAGCGACCGGCATTTCCCTTCCTATCGCTCGTTGTTTCGGGAGGGCATACGTCGCTCTACCGGGTGAACGGCTTCAGGCAGTACATCGAGCTCGGACGGACCCGCGATGACGCGGCGGGCGAGGCGTACGACAAAGTGGCGAAGATGCTCGGCCTCGGGTACCCTGGAGCGCCGGCCATCGACCGTCTCGCCGACCAGGGAAACCCGAAAGCCGTCGATTTTCCGCGGCCGTACCTTCCTGAATCCCTCGACTTCAGTTTCAGCGGGCTCAAGACCGCTGTCAGGAATTTCCTTTTCCTCAATCAGGATGCGACGGAAAAGAAACACCCGGCGCGCACCGAGGACATCTGCGCATCTTTCCAGGCTGCCATGGTGGATGTGCTCGTCCGGAAGACCGAATGGGCTCTTAAGAAGGAAGGCATTCAACAGCTGGCGCTCGCCGGAGGCGTTGCCGCGAATCGTGAACTGAGCGCGCGGATGAAAGAAATGACCGAGAGCAATGGTATCGAACTCTTCCTGCCGTCTGCGTCCCTCTGCACCGACAACGCGGCCATGATCGCTGCGGCAGGGTATTTCCATTACATCAATAAGGACTTCTCGGATTTGACGCTCAATCCGAGCGCGTATCTCCCCCTCGGATCATAACCCACAACCGTATCGACAACTATGAGCTGGTGTGGCGATACAATTTTTTGCATCGATACCTTAGTGTAGAACTCTCAATAAGGGTTCGGCACCCACGGTGTGCTGCATTCATCGGGAAAGCAGAATCACGCGAATTTACCATGCTTCATCGATTTCAAAAAATTGGGGAGCTATACCAGCTCATGGGGCCGTAAGAACACATGAATTTCCCGGGACAAAGGAAGCGGCGAACTGCCGCCGGCTCCTCTTATCAGGCGGGTCGGCAGCGGAAAATGTGGACGAGAAGCTCGTGGGGAGTCAATGACTGCATCCCGCAGAACGGACAACGGTCGAGCTTCAACGCATCATCCCCTTCTGAGGGAACACTCTCGGGTTTATCGGTGACACTGCATGCGCTTTTCTCGTCCTTCTTCTGTTCCATACCTTTATTATACCCTGACGAAGGCGAATTGTGACCACTACTTCTTGCGTGGGAAGAGGAAATAGAAGAACAGCATCAGCACAATGCCGATAGAGATGAACGAGTCAGCGACGTTGAAGGCGGGCCAGTGGTATTTCCCTGCATAGACGTCGAGAAAATCGATGACATACCCGAACCGCAGCCGGTCGATGAGGTTGCCAACAGCCCCTCCCAGGATAAAGGAGAGCGCGATGATGCTCTCCCTGCTCAGGAGGATCATGAGGAGCACAACGACGATGGCAACACAGGACAGGACAATGAAGAAGGTGTTCCCGAGGAACTGGAACGAACCGAACGCGGCCCCTCTGTTCGTCACATGGACGATCCTGAGAAAGGGCAGGATATCGATCGCTTCATGAAAGCCGATGAACCGGCTCACGATAAATTTCGTGGCCTGGTCCAAGAGAACGATGAAGAGGGGAATGAAGAAGGCGGTCTTTTTCACCATCTACCTCACCGCGGTCCCGCAGGCGCCACGACCCGAATGCACCGCTCACAGATATCGGGATCTTCTGCAAACGTACCCACCCGAGTGCTGTAGTTCCAGCACCGCTCGCACTTTTTCCCTTCTGCCTTTTTCACCGCAATGAAGAGGCCTTTCATCTCCTCTGACTCACGGGCATCTTTGAGGAAATCCTGAGGGATATCCCTGGGGTCCATGTATTCAATCAGATCAACCTGGGACACGATCAGGAGCGTCGTGAGAAAATCACGGTAGTCGGAGAGAAGTTGAAACACCTCTCCGGATGCGGCGAGGACGACTTTTGCTTCCAGGGAATTCCCGATGAACTTCTCCTGCCGCTTCATTTCGAGCGCCTTATTCACGCCATCCCTGATCTTCTTCAGGTCCCCCCACTTCGTTTCGAGCCCTTCATCGAGAAATCTCGTGTCAGCCTCGGGGAACCGAGCGAGGAAGATGCTCGCCTCTGCCCTGTCTCCCATGGCGCGCCAGACCTCCTCGGCGGTAAAGGAGAGGACCGGCGCGATGAGCCTTGTGATCGATGAAAGGATCTGCTTCATGGTCCACTGGGCCGCTCTTCTCTCTGCGGAGTCCTTTCCGAAGGTATAGACCCGGTCCTTGAGGATATCGAGGTAGAAGGAGCTCATGTCGACAATGCAGAAGTTGTAGATGCCGTGAAAGACCTCGTGGAAATCACAGCTCTCGTACGATGCCGTCACCTTCTGGATGAGGCGCTGGAGACGCGCCATGGCCCAGCGGTCGATCTCGAGGAGCGATCCCCTGTAGTCGCCACCGTCGAAATCACTGATATTGCCGAGGAGGAACCGGGATGTGTTCCGGATCTTCCGGTATGCCTCGGTGAGCCTCTGGATGATCTCGTCGGATATCCGCACATCGTCCCGGTAGTCCTCAGCCGACACCCAGAGCCTGAGGATCTCCGCCCCGTTCTTCTTGATGATGTCCTGGGGCGCGATGACATTGCCGACGGACTTGGACATCTTCTTCCCTGCTCCGTCCACCACAAAGCCGTGGGTCAGGACCGTCCTGAAGGGCGCGCTCCCTCTGGTGCCGGTCGAGGCGATGAGGGAGCTCTGGAACCATCCCCGGTGCTGGTCGCTCCCCTCGAGGTACATGTCGGCGGGCCAGGAGAGCCTCCGGTCAAGCTCGACAACCGCGGCGTGACTCGCGCCGGAATCGAACCACACGTCGAGGATGTCCATCTCTTTCTCAAAGGATGTATTGCCGCATTTCGGGCAGCGGTATCCGTGAGAAAGGAATTCTCCTGCGTCCAGTTCGAACCAGACATCGGCGCCGCGCTGCTCGAACTGTTTGATGACGGCATCGAGCACTCTCCGTTCCCGCACCATCTCGCGGCATGACGAACAACTGATGACCGCAATCGGAACTCCCCAGGCACGCTGCCGCGAAATGCACCAGTCGGGCCTGCTCTTCATCATCGCGGTGATTCTGTCCTTTCCCCATGAGGGTATCCACCGGACCTTCTCGATCTCTCCGAGACATTTCTTCCTGAGATCGTCTTTCTCGACTGAAATGAACCACTGCTCCGTCGCCCTGAATATGACCGGCTTCTTGCACCGCCAGCAGTGGGGATAGGAATGGGTGATGTCCTGCTGCCCCATGAGGGCATTTCTCTCCGTCAATATTTTTATGATCTCCGCATTCGCCTTGAAGACGAACTGCCCTTCCAGCTCGCCCGCTTCTTTGGTAAACTTCCCGTACTGGTCCACCGGTGCGTAGATGTCAAGACCGTACCTCACCCCCACTGCATAGTCGTGCTCGCCGTGACCAGGAGCAATGTGGACAATGCCGGTGCCGTCCTCAACGGTAACGAAATCTCCCATAACAATGACCGAGTCCCTTGTGACAAAGGGATGCTCCGCCTTGAGTCCCTCGAGCTCTGAGCCCCTGAACTTCTTCAACACCGTCCCGTCGAGCTTGATCAGCTCTCTCAGCCTCGGGAGGAGCGGCTCAGCGATGAGATAGTTTTCCTTTCCCTGGATCAGGACATAGCTCACTTCGGGATGCACGGCAAGGGCGAGATTTGCCGGCAGGGTCCATGGCGTCGTCGTCCATATAATAATGTATATATCTTCTTTACCCTTTCCCGGAAACAGTCTCTTTGCGTCCCCGTCCTTTATCCTGAACTTCACATAAATGGAGGGCGATGACTTGTCGACATACTCGACCTCTGCCTCGGCAAGGGCGGTCACGCAGGAGGGACACCAGTGCACCGGCTTTCTACCCCTGTACACAGAGCCCTTTTCGAGGAACCGGTAGAACTCGCGTATCGTTGCCGCCTCATAGGCATAGGTCATGGTGAGATAGGGCTTGTACCAGTCACCGAGAACGCCGAGACGCATAAACTCCTCGCGCTGGATCGCAACAAACTTCTCCGCGTACTCCCTGCACAATTTCCTCTTCTGGAGAACGCCTACCGAATCTTTCTTGTCGCCGAGGTTCTTGTCCACCTGCAGCTCGATCGGGAGGCCGTGGCAGTCCCACCCCGGAACATAGGGAGAATAAAAGCCCCGCATGGCGCGGTACTTGACGATTATGTCCTTGAGGATCTTGTTGAGGGCATGGCCGATATGGATGTGGCCGTTCGCATAGGGAGGCCCGTCATGGAGGATGTAGGGCTTACCGTTCTTATTGTTCTCCTGCATCTTCTCATAGATCTTCTTCTCTTCATAGAACCTGAGGAGCTCCGGCTCCCGCTGGATGAGATTCGCCTTCATCGGGAAGCCGCTTGCACGAACATTGAGCGTGTCTTTGTAATCCTTTGCCATAGAATAAAAAACTACCACTCCCCTCTCTGAAATGTCAAGAAAACGTGCTGGAAGGCAAAGAAAATGATATTAGACTCTCTCTCTGAAGCGCCAACCACCGAAGAATACCCATTTGTCATGACCCGCACTCGTAATTTTGTCACATGATGGTCTATCATTGAATTGTTTCATCCTGGTTGGGGCCGAGATAATTTGGGCTCTGAATAATCAGAGGGAGGAGTGGTGATGCTTATCTGGCTCTCATTCTTCATTTGCTCATCTGCGATCGTCATAGCGGGCACCCGGCTTTCAAAGTACGGGGACATTATCGCCGAAAAAACAGGGCTCGGCGCCACCTGGATCGGTGTCGTTCTCATGGCCTCGGTCACTTCCCTGCCGGAACTCGTGACCGGAATCAGCTCCGTCACCTTTGCCGGGGTGCCCGACATCGCCGTGGGAAACGTTATCGGCGCCTGCGTGTTTAACATGCTGACGCTCGCGTTCCTCGACCTTTTTCAGCGCATGGCGCCGCTGTCTGCCAGGGCGCACCAGGGACACACGCTTTCCGCAGGTTTCGGCATCCTCCTTATGGGTATCGTCGCCTCAAGCCTCTTTCTCGGCGAGAGGATCTCCCCCCTCGGCTGGATCGGGCCGTATTCGGTAGTCTTCGTGATCCTCTATTTTGCCGCCATGCGGCTCATTTATATGTATGAGAAGAGAAGGATCTCGGCATTCCTGAAAGAGATGGCTATCGAGCTTAAATACAGCCACATCAGTACCGCGCGCGCTGTCACGGCATACGCCGTGAATGCCGGCATCGTCATAGCCGCCGCACTTTTCCTGCCTGCTATCGGCGGAAAAATCGCCGAGATGTCCGGACTCGGGCAGACTTTCGTGGGTACCATCCTCATTGCCATCTCGACGACCCTTCCCGAGCTGACCGTCTCTGTTTCGGCGGTGCGGATCGGGGCTGTCGATCTCGCCATCGGCAACCTCCTGGGCAGCAATATCTTCAATATTTTTATCCTCGCCCTCGACGATATCTTCTTCCTCGGGGGGCCCCTCCTGTCCGTTGCGGACAACACCCATATCATTTCGGCGCTCTCGGCCATTGCGATGACCGCCATCACCGTCATCGGCCTGACCTACCGCGCGGAGAAGAAACAGCTCTTTCTCGCCTGGGATTCCCTGGGGGTCATCATCATCTACCTCATAAACCTCATGCTTCTCTACATGCTGAGGTAGGATTATGGTGAGATGAAATGCATGACCGCTTCGTTCCAACCCTCAGGGCCGACCCCTTCAGCCTTGATAAGGTTTCTCACCATGATGCGGGGGTCATGGGTACCGTCCGGTTTTTTCACCAGGACGGGATGACCGACGATCGAGAGCATGGGAAGGTCGTTCGGACTGTCACCGAGGGCAATCGTCTCAACAGCTCCGTATGCCTTTTTATACAGATCAATGAGAATTGAGATTGCGAGTCCTTTATTGCTGTTGCCGAGAATGTGGAGGAACCGTCCCTCGGTAAATTTGAACCCCTTCTCCCGGATTCTCTTCAGGAGCCGCGGAAGCTCGTGGCCCGGCCCGTCGTAGAGAAAAGGTTCGTCAAAATCCCGCTCCTTTGCCATCGCCGCCTCTTCCGAGCTCAGGGAGGCGATGCCGCATAACTCCTCAATTGAGATATCCCCGAATCCCCTGACGGGAAAACCCTCTTCCCGCAATTCTTGTATCGCCTTTCTCAATTCGGCATAGGGAGCGCCGAGCATAATTGTCCGATACCCGTTTTCCTGAAGAACCGGATGTCTTGAAGAGTCAACTGAAAAATCAAAATAGGTCTGCGGGATGAAAATTCCTCCCCCGTTCTCGGAGATGAAGGGATGGTCATTACCTAATTTCTTCCGGTAGTATTCGATCTCTTTCCGTGTCTTGCTCGAACAGATGACGAGGGGAATGCGCTTTTCTCTTATGCGGGTCAGTGCCGGCAGAGCAGCCTCAAAGGAGTAGTCCTCATAATTCAGGAGGGTGCCATCGAGATCGGTAAATATTATCTTCTGAGCCATTTCTCCTCTCACCTTCCTATCCTACACTATTCACACCGAGCGCTACATTCATTACGAAACCTGAAAATATCGAAAAAGAATAATGCATCGATTTCAAATAATTTTGGAGCCATGCCTGCTCAGAGAGAGAAAATGTATAATTTATGAGTAATAAGGTTGTATCTATTCTATAAGAACAATCTGGATATCCATAACGTTCGTTCCCGTTGGACCGGTAATGAAGAGATTCCCCGTTCTTTGAAAGAATGAATACGAATCATTCCTGCCGAGAAAGGCCCCGGGGTCCATGCCGCGGGACCGTGCTTCTTGCATGGTCTCTCCGTCCACGATCGCTCCCGCTGCATCCGTGGGCCCGTCGGTGCCATCCGTTCCTGCAGACAGAAAGGTAATCCCGTGTATACCTTCAATTTCAAGAGCGAATGCGAGGGCAAGTTCCATGTTCCTGCCTCCGCGACCGCTGCCTCGCACGGTAACCGTTGTTTCGCCGCCCGAGATGATGCATATTCGCTCTCCGGCATGGGATCCCTTTTTTATATCGTTTGCCTTCTGCGCAAGCCATCTTCCCACATCCCGCGCTTCCCCCTTAAGCTCTGAAGAAAGTATCTCGGCGCGGAGGCCGAGTGCTTCGGCCTTCTGCCGTGCCGCGTCAAGGGCGATGCGATTGGCGCCGATGATGATATTTCTCACATTTCGAAAGAGCGATGAGTCACCTTTCGGTGTTTCCGGCAGCAACCCCTTTGCCCCTTGATCCAGGACGCGCATGACGCCTTCCGGCGCTTTCAGCCGGAGGTGATATTTATCCATCACGCCGAGTGCCTCTGCATAGGTGGTCGCATCAGGCGCGGTCGGTCCCGATGCAATTGCGTCGAGTCGGTCACCAAGCACATCGGACAAGATCAGAGAGACGACCGATGCAGGGTATACCAGCTCCGCAAGCCTCCCTCCCTTGACGCGGGAAATATGCTTCCTCACCGTATTGAGCTCAACAATGTCCGCTCCTGCCTTGAGGAGCACTTCCGTCGTTTGCATTTTGTCTTCGAGGCTGACCCCTTCACAGGGGGCAACGAGCAGAGCAGACCCTCCTCCGGATATGAGACAGACGACCATGGTTTTTTCATCTGCATTTCCGACAAGATCAATGGCCTCTGCAGTTGCTCGTACTCCTTCCGCGTCGGGGACCGGGTGCCCGGCTTCAAAAAATCTCATGCGCTCAGGCTTGCGGGATGAGCAGTGTCCGTATTTGGTGATGATGATCCCTCCGGTAACCAGGTCTCCGAGAGAATCTTCCAGGGCGCTCGCCATCGGACATGACGCCTTTCCGAAACCGAGGACGAAAAGCCGTTGATAGTTCCCGGCCCTAAAGCCCTTGATTATTCCGTCAGCATGTCGCAGTACCGCCTCAGAGGGGTCAACGGATCGAAGCGCCGCAAAAAAAATCTCTCGGGCAGTTTTCTTCAGAGCATCATTCATCAGGTTATTATATCGCACGCGATGGTCATCGAGAAGAACAACGAGAAAGGTTGCAATTGAGTTCATTTTATGAGATAGTAGTATTAAATTTCCCACGCTCTTCTTCTCATCCCTTATTCCTGAATGCGCGGTCGGGAGCAGAAACTGGACGGATGGCTAAGCCCGTGTGCTGTACGGGCAGAACAAAGGGTTTCCGGAGGTGAATCATGGCCGATTTTTACCAAACCGGCGTTGTCGCAACCTTCCACAAGCTCGGAAGACTGAACCTCGAAAAAATCGAATCAGAGCTCTCCTGGTATGCACAGGAGAGACCGATCGCCCTCGTCCTCCCCTCCCTTTACAGCGAGCTTGAAGGCGACGCTCTCAAGGGGATCGTGAGAGAACTGCAGTCGATAAAATATATCGATGAAATCGTCATCACCCTCGGCCCCGCTTCAGAAGAGGAATTCATGAATGCCAGAAAGTTCTTCTCCGTGCTCCCCCAGCCGACAAAGATTATCTGGAACAGCGGTCCCCGGCTCACCGAGATTTATAAGGCTATCGAGAATGCCGGGCTCCCCATTGGAGAATCGGGAAAGGGAAGGTCGGCGTGGATGGCCTACGGCTACATCCTCTCCCAGCAGAGGTTCCATGTCATCGCCCTGCATGACTGCGATATCCTCACATACAGCAGGGATCTGCTTGCCCGGTTGTGCTACCCCGTAGCGAGTCCGAACATGGATTACGACTTCTGCAAGGGGTTCTACAGTAGAGTTACAGACCGCCTTCACGGCCGGGTAACCCGGCTTCTGGTGACCCCTCTCATCCGGTCGTTTCACCGGATCATCGGATACCAGCCCCTCCTCGTTTTCTTCGATAGCTTCCGATACCCCCTCGCCGGGGAGTTCTCGATGGATGTCGACCTCTCCCGGGTCATCAGGATTCCGGGAGACTGGGGTCTCGAGGTGGGCGTCCTTGCCGAAGTCTATCGGAATACGTCCCTCAAAAGAGTATGCCAGGTGGACATCGCCGATAACTATGAGCACAAGCACCAGGCGCTCTCTGCTGAAGACGCTACGAAGGGCCTCCACAAGATGTGTGTCGACATCTGCAAATCCATATTCCGGACCCTTGCATCAGAGGGGATTGTATTCTCGGACGGCTTCTTCAAGACGCTTGTGGCGACGTACGTGAGGACCGCCCAGGACATGTTGAAGCGCTATGAGGACGATGCGGCTATCAACGGCCTCTTCTTTGACCGTCATGAGGAAAGCCTCGCCGTTGACACCTTTACGAATGCGATACGGAAAGCAGCGGAAATCATCACCGAAGATCCCCTCGGTGTTCCCCTCATTTCGAGCTGGGACCGGGTGACCTCTGCGATTCCCGGCATTCTCGGACAGATCAGGGAAGCCATTAACCAGGACAATGATTAGGGCATGCGGAAAAATGTACAGACCAATTGTTATGGGCTGTGAATCCGGTTGGCTTTTCGAGGAGGTCTCATGAAAAGCGATATGGCCGCATTTCTTGCTCCCATTGGAATTGCGCTCGGCTCGATGGCGGTT
>JBLNHB010000034.1:0-4887 GCA_050268805.1 bacterium
TGGAGAAAGCGCGGATCCTTGAGGCGCTCGAAAAGACGGGATGGGTCCAGGCGAAGGCCGCGCGCCTTCTCGGGATCACCTCTCGGCAGATCGGGTACAAGATGAAAAAGTACCAGCTCGAGCCGGGCAAATAGATTGGCATTCGGGATGCAGACAGCTATTGTATAGCCGTGAAGCTGATGATTTCGCGAAGTACTAAGCCAACTCCTCGATTCCGCCTGTAAGACGAATACTGAGGCACCGATCATGGGCCGGCAGAAACAGGGCTTTCCTGTCATCGGAAAGTCGTTTGATCCCTTCTCTCAGTGTCAGGCCTGATACCCGGCCTCTCACGCTCATGAGAAAGTGAACAACCGCATCAGGGTCGGTCTTTGACATCTCCCGCAGGCCCCATCCGATTGCCTTCCGGATGAAAAATTCCTTCTCACCGATCATTCGTTCGGCAAATCGGAAAAAGAGTTTGGTGTCTCCTTTCTTTTCGCGAAAGAGGAGGATCTGTGAAATCAGGGAGGCCCTCCGCATCCAGAAGTTGTCTGACCTGCTCCATGTCCTGAGATATTGGTACGCCCGTTTGTCCTTTCCAAGAACAGTGCCGACAAGATGAATGGCAATGGCATCGACAAGGTCCCAGCCGGTCGACTCGGTGAGCATCGCTTCGAGCATGGGCATTGCGCCGAAATCGATGTGTTCGGGAAATTGTTCGAGAATCTGGATGGAGAGCCGCTTCTCCTCGTGGTAATCCGAACTCCAGAGGGCGTGGACAAGATCAAAAAGGTGTTCACGTCGGCTATTCCTGTTCTTTTTTGCGAACTCCTTTGCGAGTTTTTCGGTAAATGGAAGGGAGACGCCGTAGAACCGGAAAGGGCTCTTCAGATACCTCTTCTCGTTGACGGCACGCTCGGGATTTGCGCCGGCTTTGAGTTTCTTCCTGAAGTCGGCGATTTCCGACCTGATCAGCTTGCCGGCATCGGTCTGTTTGTTTGTCCGCGTCATAACCCATATTGTAACGCAAGAGGGCAGAAGTGAAACAGTGACATGCCTCACCTTCTACATTGATCTCTGGGCAATAGTATCCAGGAGCTACAAAAATGTTATTACGACAAAAATGTCGTATTTTCCAAGAGGCTGTTTCTTTGAAAAACAATGAGTTGGGATCTGGCACTAAACTTGATATTCTTCCCGGGACAAGGGGATATGCATGGATTCTCTGAAAGACAAGATACACGAAATGGAGAAAGAGGAGATCGTCAATGCCCTCAGGGAATACAACTGGGTCATGGCAAGAGCAGCACGGAAGCTCGGGATAACGGAGAGGATGATCGGCTATAAGATGAAGAAATACGGGATCAGAAAGGAAGCGACTGGACAGGACACTGACCAGGGAAGGGATAACAAGGGATGATGCGCAGAAACCATATTTTATGGTGTACATCTTAAAGAAAAGGAGAGACAAAAATGAAAGAGAGACTTTTAAAATTCGGTATCTGTGTGCTCGTTCTCTTTGCATCCGTGGCAATCGGGTGGGCCGAAGAGACCAAGATAGGGAACATGACCCTCGATGAACTCAAGGCAGCGCTTGGCCTGAGCGTATATGTGCAGGGTGGGTATACCTACAATTTTGAGGATCCGGAGTCGCAGGAGAACGAGTTTCGGGTCTTTGACCACAAGGCGAACAGCTTCACCCTCGATCTCGCACAGCTCGTGTTTACCAAGACCCCGCCGGTGAACAGCGTTGGTTACAAGGTCAAGCTGTCCGCTGGGGAAACCGCGAAGTTTATCCATTCCCGGGGGCTCGGTGATGCGACCGATTCTTTCGACGTTACCGAGGCGTATATCTCCTATGTGGCGCCTGTGGGGAACGGACTGAGGTTCGACTTCGGCAAATGGGTCACGTATCACGGTGCAGAGGTCATCGAGGCAAAGGATAATCCGAACTATTCGAGGTCGTTCCTCTTTAACTACGCGATTCCTTTTACCCATACCGGTCTGAAGGTGGGCTATGCCTTCTCAGACATGCTCAATGCCGGAATCCATATCGTGAACGGATGGGACAACAGCGATGACAACAACAAGGGAAAGACCCTGGGAGCGAGCGTGGGCTTTATACCGATCGAGCAGCTCTCCATGGTATTTAACCTCATGTACGGGCCGGAGCAGGACAATGACACCGCGAACAACAGATTCCTCTTCGACTGGGTCGGGATCATAACGCCGATGAAAAGTCTTACCCTTAACGTGAATGTCGATTACGGGACAGAGGAGAATGTGCCCGCAATCGCTGATGAGGATGCTGCCTGGTACGGTACGTCGGTGATAGCGAAATATGACTTCTCGGATCTCTTCAGCCTTGCGGCGCGGGCTGAGTATTTCAACGACGACGATGGCGCGAGGACCGGTACCGACCAGAAGCTGAAGGAGATCACCATTACTCCCGAGTTCAGGCTCGCAAAGAATTTTCTGGTCAGACCGGAATACCGTCATGACTGGTCGAACGAAGACGTATTCGACGGCGGCACCAAGGACACGCAGGACACCATTGCTGTCGGTGTCATGTATACCTGGTAGAATTGTATAGGGAGCAGGCCAATACCTAACCCTCCTTCGAATACAGGCTGAGCCCCGAATGCGGGGCTCGGCCAGGCCTGCAAATCGAAAATAAAGTATGGGGGAAAGGAAAGGAGAAATTATATGAAAAGACTTGTCAGCATTGCGCTCTTACTCATGATGATGTGTTCAGCGGGCATACTCTTCGCGGAAGAGATGGCTACCCCGGCTGAGCAGGCAGCGGCAGAAGCGGCACCCGCGCCTGCTCCGACGCCGAAACTCGATACCGGTGACACGGCGTGGATGATCGTTGCCACGGCCCTCGTCATGCTCATGACGATACCGGGTCTTGCTCTGTTCTACGGCGGATTGGCGAAACGGAAGGACACGCTCAACACCATGGCCATGTCCTTTGTGACCTTCTGCATGGTGAGCTTTTTATGGGTCGTGTACGGATACACCCTGTCCTTCGGCACGGACATAAGCGGGATCATCGGGAAGGCGGAGAAACTGCTCCTCTCCGGCGTCGGCGTAAGCAGCCTCTCGGGAACCGTCCCTGAGTTTATCTTCGTCGTGTTCCAGCTCACATTTGCAGCCATCACCGTTGCCCTGGCGAGCGGCGCGTACATCGAACGGATGAAGTTCTCGGCATGGGTGCTCTTCTCCATTCTCTGGATGACCCTTGTCTACGTTCCTGTTGCCCACTGGGTATGGGGCGGAGGGTTCCTCGCAAAGATGGGGGCCCTCGACTTCGCAGGGGGAACGGTCGTCCATATTAACGCCGGTATCGCGGCGCTTGTCGGCGCCCTCGTTCTCGGCAGAAGGAACGAGAAGTCATTGCTGCCGAACAACCTTACACTCGTGGTTACTGGCGCAGGGCTTCTCTGGTTCGGATGGTTCGGGTTCAATGCAGGCTCTGCACTTGCCGCAAACGGACTGGCCGGTATCGCCTTCATCAACACGAATACCGCCACGGCGGTCGCAGCCCTGGCCTGGATGTCTACGGAATGGCTCTACTCGAAGAAGCCGACGGTCCTCGGTCTTGCCTCGGGCGCGGTGGCCGGTCTCGTTGCGATCACGCCGGCGGCAGGTTTTGTGAATATCAGCGGCGCCATTATCATCGGTATCGCTGCGGGTGTCATTCCGTTTTTCGCTGTGGCTGTGCTGAAACCCAAGCTTGGCTATGATGACACGCTCGATGCATTCGGCATTCATGGGGTGGGCGGGACAATCGGGGCGATTCTGACCGGTGTGTTTGCAGATCCCTCGATCAATGAGCTCGGGAAAGGTCTGCTCTACGGAAATCCGAAACAGCTCCTCATCCAGATCATCGCAGCCGGTGTCACAATGGCGTACACGGCAATAGTCACCTTCATCATCTTCATGATCGTCAAAGCCCTTGTAGGCATCAGGGTTGAAGCAGAAGACGAAGTAACAGGCCTCGATGAAAGCCAGCACGGCGAAAAAGCTTACAACATGTAAACGGTGAACAGTGTAAGTGATGAGTGTAAGTGTCAATGAGGAGAACAACCTACAGTGACAATTACACCGGAAACTAAACAAGGAGGAACCATGAAAAAAATAGAAGCGATTATCAAGCCCTTCAAGCTTGATGAGGTGAAAGACGCCCTGAACGGCCTCGGCATTCAGGGGATGACCGTGACCGAGGTCAAGGGGTTCGGCAGGCAGAAGGGACATGTCGAGCTCTACCGTGGCGCCGAGTATGATATTGCCTTTGTACCCAAGGTGAAACTCGAGATCGTTGTTTCGGATGCCATTGCCGACAGGGCGCTGGCAATGATCCAGGAGAAGGCAAAGACCGGCAAGATCGGTGACGGCAAAATATTTGTCATGCCCGTGGGAGAGGTCATCCGGATACGGACCGGTGAAAAGGGCGAAGCAGCAATATAGTTTCATAGATCATGGGGAAAGGCGGAGAGGGGAAAGACCCCTCCCCGCTTTTTCTTGATTCGAGGAAGTCCCGCATCTCTTCTCCCGTGATTCAGTCCGGAAGAAAACAGGTTAACGGCGCATACCTCATGATGAGCGTGACGGGTAATTCGGAAATGGCTTTGGTTATAATTAAAAATGCCCGCTCGATTTGCCTTTAGGACGCTCTGGCACATAGCCATGGGTGCATTCATGCTCTTCATCTGGATTTTTCTTGGCATGATGTATTTCGATCGTTTTTTTCCCCCTTTCCACACCCTGGCTCCCTTGATAATGCCCTGGAAAGATTGGCTCGTCACCATACCTCCGGCGGCGACTTTGAAAGAGCGTCTCGACCTTATGCAGAGAATCCTCGATTCATCCGCAACCGTCGGACGCGTTTCTCTCTTTGCC
>JBLNHB010000035.1:0-2901 GCA_050268805.1 bacterium
CGGCGGATGAAATACGGCACCATGAAAGGTGAGCGGATCCTAATCGATACTTCAGTGTGGATAGATTATTTCCCGGGTATCCGAAACTCACTCACCGATCTCACGGATGATATCCTTGCGCAAGCCCGGGTCTTTGTGCCGAGAGTAGTCATCGCCGAGCTGATACAGGGCGCCAAAAGCGAAAAGGAGATAAAGGTAATCGAAGAATTTCTGAATGCCTTTACCATTGTTGATCAGTCTGTTGATACGTGGCTCGATGCCGGGAAACTATCATTTACCATAAAGAAGAAGGGCCTGACGGTTCACCTGGTTGACTGCTATATCGCCCTCATTGCCTCTGAACATGATTGTAAGCTCCTCACACTCGACAAGCACTTCAGGGACATAAAGAAATTTCATAAAATCGAGATTGTGGGTATGTAAAGAACACGGATCAGAAGCTTGAAGGAGGCAAAATAGACATGCATCGTTTTTTAATCGTGATCGAAAAGGCAGATGGAAATTATTCTTCATATTCACCAGATCTGCCAGGATGTATTGCGACCGGTGCCACCCGTGAAGAGACGGAAAAGAATATGATTGAAGCCATCGATTTGAATGTGCGCGGACTAAAAGAGGATAGTCTCCCTATCCCGGAATCCATATCGTTTGCCGAATATGTGGCGATCCCTTGACGATCTTTAAATAGGTCACAGAGTTTTCACGATAAACGTTTTTCTGCTCCGAGCTATAGTCAATGAATAAATGATCCTATTCAAGACAGTGCTTTTTACTATCTTCGTTCCGGGTACGGTGGTCGGACTGGTCCCTTATCTCTTGGCTACCCGTGGGCCGGAACTCATCGAAATCAGACTGGGATTCGTGAGATATCTCGGAATCATTCCGCTCGTTGCAGGAGTGTCGTTTTATCTCTCAAGCGCCTGGAATTTCGTCGCAAGAGGAAAAGGCACTCCCGCGCCGATAGAACCTCCCAGACTGCTCGTCACATCAGGGCTCTACAGGATTGTCAGAAACCCCATGTACCTCGGCGGCATCCTCGTCGTCATCGGCGAATCGCTTCTTTATGAATCTCTGCTTGTGCTGTGCTATCTTCTTCTCATCTGGACGGTCTTTCACCTTTTCGTTATCTTCTATGAAGAACCTCACCTCAGAAAAATATTCGGCGCTGCGTATGAAGAGTATTGCAGGACCGTGCCCAGATGGATACCGGACGTACCAAGATATTTTTAAAAGAGGGACTGAAGAGATTCTTTAATTCTCCAAATGTTCATTAAATTAGCAACGTACCCCATAGCCTGCGTGCCTCTTGCGCTTTGTCGCTTTTTCGCTTATGATATTTTTAGATTCTACAATGGAGCGGGGATGTTAAAAAAGAGGGATTGATTTGACAGACGTCCATAATATGCAAGAGCAGATACCCACTTCACCGACTGCATAGGATCTCGAAGGAATCGACATAAATGAATCTCGATATGACACCTAGCTTAGGCTTGCGTTATAAGAGCCCACTTCAGATTGCGCGTGTAGTTAGCGAGGACTGGGCCATGCGAAACCTGTATTGTCCAGCTTGTAAATCTGACAAGCTGAGTCAAGCTCCAACGAATACTCGTGCGATTGATCTTTTATGCCCAGAATGCAGCCAAGTTTTTCAGTTAAAGAGCGGTCAGCATTGGAATCAGCGAAAGATTGTCGATGCGGGTTATGCCCCCATGATCGCGGCAATTCGTAGTGATAGTGTTCCTAACCTGGTAGTAATGCAGTACACAGCGTCATGGAAGGTGCAAAACCTTCTCCTCGTTCCGTATTTCTTCTTCACGGAAACTGTTCTCGAGCGACGTAAACCACTCAGCCCAACCGCTCGACGTGCAGGATGGGTAGGCTGCAACATTTTGCTCAAAGAGATACCCCCTGATGGCAAGCTTAACATTGTGGAAGATGGATTATTTGCAGACGTAAGGCTCATACGGAAACATTTTGAACACATTCGTGGCTTATCGAATTTGAAAGGCGCAGTTAGGGGCTGGACACTTGATGTTTTGAAGGCTGTGCGTAAGCTTAACAAGTCTGAATTTGCTCTCTCAGAGATTTATGCATTTGAGCCCCTGCTCGCAGAGGCCTACCCAGGCAATCGCAATGTTCGACAAAAAATTCGGCAACAACTGCAAAAACTCCGCGATCTCAAGTTCCTGGAGTTTGTCTCACCCGGACATTACCGAGTAATTGAAAGCGAATCACGGAGGCAAGTGTATGGGCGGAATTAAAGTAGTGATTAGCGTTTCCGGTGGGAACGTCAATGGAGTCTTCACAGACACCCCAGGTGCCAAAGTGTATCTGGTGGACTACGACAATCTTGAAGCCTCTTCGAGTGAAGATTGCAGTCAGAGGTTCCCGGCCGGAAACCTCGATGAATTTCGATCCTCCGTCACGGAGGATATCCAGTTCTTTCCGGGCATCGCAAAGCTTCTCGCTCGACTCAATGGATAATCGTGGGAGGAAAAAGGTGTCTTTAATGTTAATGACAGACTTAAAGGACGAAGGGAGGGCAGACCGTCGACAAATGGGATTTGCCCCTTTTCACTTCTACTCCGTACAGCAACCGGCTAACCCCGATTGGGCATAAGCCTGATTGCTCTTAATTACTTGTATTTTGCACAGCGGATGACAATTCTGGAGGAAAGCTCATGAGTATTCAACCCGAAGGCGAACAACTGAGGAAGGCGATCAGGTGGATATCGGACCAGCGGATTGATAATCCCCAGACCGGTCTGTTCATGCTGATTGAAGAGGCCTGTCTGAAATTCAATTTCCCCCCCAAAGACGAGGAGTTCCTCAGTCATTTTTTCACTGAAGAAAGTTGAGAAAAATCAGAAGGAGGCTGACATAGCCGGGTATTTATATGTT
>JBLNHB010000036.1:0-3115 GCA_050268805.1 bacterium
CACCAGAAATCTCTCTCGCCCGAGGCCGCCACGGAGCTTGAAACCCTTGCTCGAAAGTATAACATCCTCCCCTACCAGCAGGAACGGATCAAGATCGACGGCATGTACAAACTGCCTGAGAACAAGAAGGTTGTGGATGAATACAAGGACATCTTGATCACCGTCTCGGAGAAGGGGGAAGTGAACCCCTCGGAGCTCGCGAAACTTTCACGGCTTCGCACCCTCAGCCTTCGCCTCAATATTCCCCACACGCTGTTCGACACGCTGGACGAACTGCTCCTCAAGGACATGCACATCGTCGAGGTCGAGGAGCCCGACTACATCCGGGACACGCGCGCGATCTTTGAGGGGCTCTTTTTCCGGACCGACAAGATCAGGGGGCATATCTCCTCGGAGGACCTCATCAAGCTTCTGAAGGCAAAGCAAAAATCCACGAACCTGCGCGATCCCGCCTTTGAGAGCCTCCTCCTGGACACGGTCCGCGTCTGCGATGAGCACGCGAGGGACACGAACGATATGACGGTCATGGAGGCGATGAGTCACATCCTCACCTATTTCGACCGGTATGACAGCGCCGCGACGATGATCAGCAACCTCGCGTTCATGGAGAACTCTGCCCTGAGCGAGGACCATATCAGGAGCATTTCGGGGAATAAAGAGATCTTCGATGCAGTCGATCCGGCTCTTTTCCGCGAGTTGTTCTTTGACAGCTTGAACGAGAACCGGTACCTGACGCGGTACGGCAGGAAGAAGGTCGAAACGCTTGCAAAAGGGTTGTCCGACATCAAGTCCGGCGACACGACATATCGCGATCTCGCAACTACCCTCTCCGGGATCAACGAAGCGTCGGGCCTCTATACCGCGATCCATCGCCACATCAAGGAGCGTTTCAAGAGTATTTACGCCGAGCTGAACTCCAAGGAGGACCAGGAGATCTTCATCCAGGACCTGAACCGTGAGCTCCAAAGCCGTGGTATGGTGGGTGGGCCGGTGCCTCATGTCATCTACGAGGAGATCATCCTCGATATCCGCAAGGAGTCTTTTTACCTGAACAATCTTCTTCCCCACATCATCATCTCGCGGGATAATCGTGTGCGCGAGGATTTCCTCGTGAACAGCGGCCTCGACCGGTTCTATGTCGAGGAGCTGGAAAAGGACTATTTCTCCATGAACCAGATCGATACGGAGATCCTGGAGGAGATCAGGAAATGATGAAGGGACGGTTCACAATCATCGACCGGTACATTTTCGGGGAGCTCATGAGCCCGTTCTTCCTGGGGCTCGCAACCATCACCCTGGTCTTGTTCATCCAGAAGATGTTCCGCCTGGCGGAGCTGGTTATCTCCAAGGGGGTCTCCCTGGCTGCCACGATGAAGCTTTTCCTCCTGATCCTTCCCGGTTTTCTCGTGGTCACCATCCCCATGTCGACTCTTCTCGCTTCGATCATCGCGTTCTCGCGGCTTTCGTCGGATTCCGAGATCACGGCCATGAAAGCATCCTGCGTGAGCCTCTACCGAATGCTGAAGCCCGTCGCGCTCCTCGCAGGACTGACCTGCATCATCACTACGGTCATATCGCTTTTTGTGCTTCCCGGCGCGAACCGGGCACTGAAGCAGCATATGTTCAACATGGTGAAGTCCAGCGCAATGGTGGCCATCGAGGCCGGCAGTTTCACCAGCAAGTTCAACAACCTGATCATCTATGTGGATAAAATGAAATCTGCGGATGAGCTCGAGGGGATATTCCTTTCCGACGAACGCTCAACAAAGGATTCGTTTGTCATCACCGCCCGCCGCGGACGCCTCATCGCGGACCAGCAGTCCCTCGACGTCGTGCTCGCCATGGAAGATGGCACCATCCACACGAGTCTACGGGAAAATCAGCCGTATCAGCAGATGACGTTCGCAACGGGGAACCTCTACATGGACATCAACAACATCTTTTTGCCGGCCGACCAGCTTACGTCCGGAAATAAACATATCGGCACATTGGCGCTCCTCCGGGAGATCAAACGGGCACGAGAACGGGGATCGTCAACCTCCTCGATGGAAAGCGAACTGCATATGCGGCTGTCCATTCCCTTTGCCTGCATGGTGTTCGGGCTGGCAGGCGCTCCGCTCGGCATCCACCGCGCTCGCACTGGGAGGTCCGCCGGCCTGGCGATCGCGATCGGGATGTTCCTGGGATACTACCTCGTCCTTGGAAGCAGCCGCAACATTTCTGAGGCGGGAGCGGTCCCCCCCGTGCTCGCCTACTGGCTGCCGAACCTCCTGATCGCCCTTGCAGCGTCCGGATTTATTTATTTAAAAGCGACGGAGATCCGCCCTGTCCTGTTCGATCGTTTCCGTTCGTGGTATTATCGTCAGCGGCAATCGCTGCGATAGACGACAGCCCTCTCCGGGCTTCCGAGGGAACTAATGACCCTTCTCAGGCAATATATATTTCGCGAGTTCCTGCGCTTCTTCCTCGTGTCGTTCATCGGCATCGTATCAGTCTATCTCTGCGTCGAATTCCTCCAAAAGGCGGATGATTTCATCAAACACCAAGCGGCCCTGAGTGATATACTCGGATATTTTCTTCTTAGCATTCCCAACATTGCCACCCCTTCCCTCCCTATTGCCGCACTCCTTGCAACGCTCCTGTCACTCGGAAACCTGTCACGACACAATGAGATCAATGCGATGTATTCGGGGGGTGTCAGCCTGTACAGCATCATCGCGCCTGTCTTCTTTGCCGGCATGCTCCTCTCCGCGGGGGGATTCATCAACAACGAGCTCATCATGCCCTCTGCTTCCGCCCGTGCAAACTTAATCCGCTTTCACAAGATCGAGAAATTTCGGCACATCGCGATATTTCAGATGCAGAACCTCTGGCTTCGCGGTCCGGACAACAGTATCGTCAATATCGATTTCACCCCTCCCGACCGCTACGAAATGCTCGGGATCAGCATCTACCGGATGAATCCGGATTTCACCGTCCGGGAGCGGATCAATGCGAGGCGTCTCGTTCTCGAGGATGGCGTATGGCGCCTCCGGGAAGGCACAAAGGTGTCGCTGGGAAAGACCGGGGTCGTGGCCTCACCTGTTGACGGCGAGATATTCAATATCGTCGAATC
>JBLNHB010000037.1:0-6431 GCA_050268805.1 bacterium
ACTTTCCGGCGTCGCTCCTCGCATGGGACGTGATCGTCCTGAACGGGTACCTCGCGATTAATGCGATCATTTCCTTCTATGTCCTCTACCGGCTCTCGATCGGCAAGGAATACAGCATGTCTGTCATCGGGCCGCTCATCATTCTCTCGATCCCCTGGGCAGTGAGCATCCATACCGTGACAGCATTCCTCTATAACGGCTTATCGGCCCGGCCGTTCTGGAACGCCTCTATCCTTGCCCCGCGCTTCCTCGCTTCGGCGTTCTGCTCAGGGCCCGCGATCATGCTCATTGTCTTTCAGCTCATCAGGAAGAAGACGGACGTGGAGATCGACAACCGCGCCATCTTCAAGATCGCCGAACTGATCGCCTATGCCATGGGCATCAACCTCTTTCTTCTCGGCGCGGAAGTGTTCAAGGAGTTCTACTCAGGGAGCATCCACTCCGAGCCGATCAAGTACCTCTACTTCGGCATCCACGGCAAGGCAAAGCTCGTGCCCTGGATATGGTTCGCATCGATCCTCAACATCACGGCCTTCTTCCTCTTCCTCTTCCCCAAGACCCGGGAGAATTTCTTCACCCTCAACATGGCCTGCGTCTTCGTCATCATCGGTGTTTATATCGAAAAGGGCATGGGGCTCGTCATCCCCGGCTTCATCCCCGACACGCTCGGCGAGATCTATGAGTACACGCCGACCACCCCCGAGGTGTTGATCGCACTGGGCGTCTGGGCCGCAGGCGCGCTGATATACACCATTCTCCTGAAATTCGCGATCCCCATCTATACCGGCAAGCTCCGCTTCGAGACCAGGGTGCAGAAAGGGTAGGCAGTTCCTTTCTCGTTCCCGAAAGCTCTTCCGATCCTTTCGCGAGCCAGCCGCACGCGAAACCATGTATTCCCCTGAGCGCACGCAGGCATGGTTCGTAAGAGTACTTCTGTGCGGCTCTATCTGAAGAAGACCGGAAAGGACTTTGCGGAGATTATTTTTCAGGGGGGGAAGCCGTGGTCTTTCACGTCACGTTACCGTCCACGTGCCGAGTTTCTCCCTTCCCGCCTCCTGAACGGAGATGATGAGCTTGAATGTTTCCTTCAGAAGACGTTTCTCCAGGGTGCCGAGGTCATGGGGATTGATGAAATTGTCGGGCTCGATGCCTTCCTCGATCTGTTGGAACTGATGCCTCAGCCTCAGCGACATAAGGAACTCGAAGGCCTGAGCGAGCTCGTGGGCGAATGTGCTCACTATGTCGGTCCTTTCACCGAGTTCTGTGAGTCTCCCCAGCGTGGAAGTATGGTACCCCCCTGTTTCGAGCGCGAAGAGTCTCGCGATATCGATAATCGGACAGAGCCCGTTGATCTTGATGTTGAACGTCCCCTTGTTCGCGCCCTTCGTTTCCGTGTGGAACCTTCCGAAGAACCCCAGAGGAGGTCTGTTCTGGAGCACCGTGCCGGCCATATTGACGAGGAAGAGCTTGTTGCCTTTGATCTCATGCCGCAGGAATGCCCTGAGTTTTTCCGCAAGCAGGAGATCGCCATGGACCGGACGGAAATCGAAGAAGATGAGGGACCGGAGAACCGCTTCCGGCGTGGGGCTGTGGATCCATTGCGAGAAATAGTCCTTCCAGACACTGAACGGTTGGCACCAGTGCGGATTGCTTGCCATATAGTTCGCGCTGCACGGGGGAAACCCGCACCGCGCGAGGCCGTCCCGCATGGCGGCCGCAAACTCGGAGAAGTACGCCACCGGATCGCTACCGGTGTCGTCCCGGTCATCATAGATGATGGCGTTGTCCTGGTCCGTCTTGAAGGTTTGCTCTTTCCTTCCTTCGCTGCCGAATACGATCCAGCAATAGCCGCGCGGAGGAGGCCCCATACGGGACTCCGTGATATCCAGGATTTTTTTCACCAGCCGGTCGTTGATTTCGGTCATAATGCGGGTGATATGGCTCGCCTTTGCTCCTTCCCGTATAAGCAGGGTGATGATCGTGTTGATCTTTTTTGCGGTGGGCACCAGACCGTCGATCGTATCCTGGTTCTCGATCTCCCGGGCAACAGAGAGGGGGGACGTACCCTGCAGCAACATGAAGTCGTGGTTGGTGATGATGCCCCGCAATTCTCCCTTATCAACAACGAGCAGATGGTGGATGTTATACCGCACCATCTTTAAAAGGGCCTCGAAGCAATAGTCACGCGCCTCCGCCTTGATGATCGTGACACTCATGATGTCACCCACCCGGCCACCCGTATCCCTGCCCTTGGAGACCACCTTGTTCCTGAGGTCCCGGTCGGTAATCAGCCCGGAGGGACGGCCCTGCGGGTCGAGCAAGACGAGCGAGCTGACCCGGCGGTTCGCCATGATCTCCGCCGCCTCGCGGATCGTGATGTCCTCCGACGCCGTGACTACCTCCTTGGTGGCGAGATCGGCCAGGATGTTGGTGAACAGGAGCTTGTCTCCGCCGCCGTACAGAAGGGTCCTGTCCCGGATTTCCTGGTAGGTCTGGTCCGTGAGTCGTTTCAGTCGGGACCGGAAGCAGAAGTCCGCGAATTCCGCGTTCGTCCGCATGAGCTCAAGCACGATGTCTTTGCCGATCAAGTAGCACGAGGTGTCTTCCACGGCCACAATGGTATCCCTCGATACATCGCCGCAGGCAAAGGAGAGAAGACCAAAAAAATCCCCGCTGGTGCGGTAGTCCACTAGCACCTCCTCCCCTTCGTTCGTCCTGATGAAGACCTTGACTGCCCCGCTCCTCACGATGTGGAGGTGCTCGGTTGCCGGCGCGTTCTGGCGGAGGATGGTCTGTCCCTTGGGATGGAAATCCAGCGTCATCGTGTTGACCATGTTCCTGAGGACCGCATCGGCGAGGAATGAGAAGGGGGGCGTTTTTTTGAGGAAAAGGAATGCCTCTTCAGTGATCATAGGTGCGATCTGAGATCAAGCAATGACCCTGCGTGGCGCAGGTTCCATCGCATTTCCCTGACTGGTCCCATTTCAAGGGCACCCGGCCGGTTTGTCCAGGGCATTTCTGACCGCCCTCTTCATCTCATCATGCATGAGCGGTTTTATGATAAAATCGCAGGCTCCCGCCTTGATCGCCTCGACCGCCGTCGTGAGGGACGCATACGCCGTGATGATCATCACCTTCTGCGCGGGGTTTTCCTTCTTGTATTTTGTCAGAAGCTCGATGCCGCTGTTGCCGGGAAGAATGATATCGGTGATGATGAGGTCGTAGGATCTGCTTTTGAGGAGTTGAAACGCGGATTCTGCGCTGTCTGCCCTATCGACCTCGTAGCCTTCCTGCTGAAAGACCCTCTGCAATGATTCGCAGAGGGTGTCTTCGTCCTCTACTATGAGCAGTCGTTCAGTCATTCGGTCATGTCAGGAGCTTTATGGGAGAAGCGTTCCCCATTGCCCATATCAGCGCTGCGGCGCGAGCATGGTTCATTATACCATGGAGTGCGTCGATAGGGAACCGGAAGGAATGAAGATGTCTTATGGTTGTAACTTTAGGCAAACTTGACAATTTTTTTCTGAAGTGATACAAAGAAGATAGTCAGGGGGTAACGAGGCGAAGCAGCCCACACAGAAAAAGACAGGAGAGGGCATTGTCCCCCTGTCTTTTCCCCCTGAAGACCGTTGCCATCTTGTCTGATCGACCTTTGATGAGAGCGTTCTTTTTGAATAGATACTCCGGCAATCATAATTTCATGCTCTGTGTGCTTCTCTCACACGAGAGAAGTTTTAACAATACGCATAAAGTGAGGTAACAATGAGGAAGCTCAATTGCTGGGAGTTCAAGAAGTGCGGCAGAGAGGAGGGCGGGAGAAAGGCTGCTCAGCTCGGTGTTTGTAAGACCGCAACCTATGTCTCTGCACATGGGATAAACGAAGGGATCAACGGAGGAAGGATCTGCTGGGTAATTGCCGGAACGTACGGCAGATATAAGACTGAGCTCGCGAGCTGTTCTTCAGTTCTCGCAGGATCATCCTGTATGGAATGCGACTTTCATCACATGGTTTTAAAGGAAGAAGGGTTTCCCCCCGTGGATAAACACGTCGGAGGCAAACACAAAAAATCAGAACTGTTCCTCGCCCTCAAGCGCATTCAGGACATCTTGTAATTTTTCTCTTCAGACCGCGAATGGCCCGCTCACCGTGCCCGCCGGGAAAAGGTTACTCCCGGGGTGTTTTTGATATGAGGAGGGTTATGAGCCCCATGCCGGCAAAGAGGAGCATGAGGAACACAGAGAAGTTCTTCCGGAATCCCAGTTCCCGAAAGGTCTCCTGATTCTTCCCTTCAATGCCTCCAAGCCTCCTGGTGAACTCATCCGTCCGCTCCTTGACGAGAGACACATCGACCGTATGGAAAAGGGTGCGGAATTCCGCCTGGGTGCTGAAGAGGGCCTTCTCATCCTCCGCCGTATAGACTCCCTCCAGCCGCAGTCTCCTGAAGCTCTCTTCCACCTCGCCGATCTTCTTCTCGGTCACGAAGAGCGCCTGCTTCATCATCTTTGCTCGCCCGTAAGAGTGGCACTGAGCGCACCGCTGCTCATTAATGATGTCAATATTCGCCTTCTGAATGTTGTGAGTGCCGTGGCAGGTCACGCAGTTCGGCGCCTTCTTTGCAGCTTTCAGAGCCTTTCCGTGACCGCTGTCAAGATAGTTTTTCAGGATGCCGATATGGCACTTGCCGCAGAAATCAGGGACGTCCGCAAATTTCGGCGAGCCGATGAACCCGCGTTGGGGAGACATGGCCAGTGCGGCGTCTTTCGGATCACCACCGTGGCAGTCGGCACAAGATATCCTGTTCTCTGCGTGCCAGCTCTCTCTCCATTGGTCGACAATTTCCTGAAATGCCGGCTTCATGGCCTCTGAGGCGTGGCACTCGATGCAGACGTCTTGCTCGACCTGCTCGCCGTACCACGTCTTGGTGAGAAACTCCCTGGCAAATTCCTCCCGGAATCCGGCGCTGCCGACAGAGGTCAGGGAAAGCAGCATGAGCAGAGAAAGGACGCCGTATCTCATCAGAGTCCCCCCAGGTACGTGAGGATGACCCACATCACAAGGCCGACGACGAACACTCCGCGAAGAATGGGTCTCTTGAGGATGTTTTTCTCTTCGTAGGCATCGATAAATGGCCATGCGATGAAAATGGAAACGATGACGATCTGCAGGATGATGCCGAGGAACTTGTTGGGAATGAGTTTGAGCATCTGATAGGGAGCGAGGAAATACCACTCGGGCCTGATATGCGAAGGGGTCTTGAACGGGTCGGCAGGGGTGTTCGCATCGGGAGGAAGAAAGAGCGCCGGCATCAGGGCGATGAAGAAGAACATGACCGCGACGTAGATCATGACCATGGAGATCTCTTTTTGGAAAAAGTACGGGTAGAAGGGGTGGCCGCCGGGATGTATTTTCTTCCGGTACTCGGTGAGCGGACGCCTCTCCTCGTCGGACCTGCCGAAGGGGGTGGCGGAAATACCGATCCGCCTGATGAGAAAGAGGTGGAAGAGGAGGAAGAACATGAAGACCGGAGGCAGAATCGCCACATGGAGCGCAAAGAAGCGGCTCAGGGTCGGTCCTGATACAAACTCGCCGCCCCGGATGAGCTTTGACACAAAATCGCCGAGATAGGGGAAGGCTGTGGGCATCGAGGTCACGACCGTGGTGGCCCAGTAGCTGAGCTGGGACCATGGCAGAAGGTAGCCGCTCAGGCCGAAGAGGAGGGTCACGAGGAGCAGCAGCGCTCCGCCAAACCATGTCAGTTCCCTCGGCCGTTTATAATTCCCCATCAGGAACACTGTTGCCATATGGAGAAAAACAGCTGCGATCATGAGATTGCTCCCCACGACATGCATCTGCCTGAAGAGCCAGCCATAAGGTATTGTCTTCATGATGTCCTGGACGCTCCTGAATGCATGGTCGGGATGGGGAATATAGTAGACGAGGAGCAGAATGCCGGAGATGACCTGGATGGCATATCCGGCGAGGACGACGAATCCCAGGGTGTAGAGCAGGTTGATGTTCTTCGGCACCCGGTACTCGGTCAGGTGAGTTTTGACGAGGTCGTCGAGCCCGATCCTCACTTCCAGCCAATTTTTCATCTTCCCGAACATGGCGCTATCCTATGACGATGTTCTCCCCTTCCACCCTGAGCAGCAATCTGGGCAGTGGTTTCGGAGGCGGTCCTGAGAGAACATTGCCTTCGAGGTCATAAATCCCCGCATGGCAGGGACAGACGATGCGCCTTCCCTCGCCGTCGTACTCCACGAGACAGCCGAGATGGGTGCACACCTTTGAGAGGGCGATGAGCCCTTTATCAGGCCGGTTGATGATGAAGGCGGGCATATTGTTGACGACGATGTCCTTCGATTTCCCTGCCGGGACTTCGCTTTTCAGAATCACGATCCTGCCGAACCTCGCTTCTCCGCTCGGGGGA
>JBLNHB010000038.1:0-4540 GCA_050268805.1 bacterium
ACGGTATGGGCGCCCCTGCTCAAAGATGTCGCGGTGCGGCTCCTTTCCCCGGTTGAGCGTACGATACCCATGGAGCAGGACGACAAAGGATATTGGAACGCCGTAGGCGAAGGGGTCTCTCCGGGGTCGCTCTATTTCTACCGCCTTGAGAATTCCGCAGAGAGGCCTGATCCGGCTTCCCGGCTCCAGCCCCGCGGAGTTCACGGCCCCTCGCAGGTCGTCGATCCGGGGGCGTTTCCCTGGGATGACAGTCACTGGAGGGGGATCCCCCCGAAGGATTTCATCATTTACGAATTGCATATCGGCACTTTCACGGAAGCGGGAACGTTCGAGGCGGCCATCTCTCATCTTGATTACCTCAAGGACCTGGGCATAACCGCAATAGAGCTCATGCCCATCGCGCAGTTCCCGGGAAACAGGAACTGGGGATATGACGGCGCCTATCCCTTTGCTCCTCAGAACTCCTATGGAGGACCCGAAGGACTGAAAGCGTTCATCAATGCATCTCATCAGAAAGGGATGGCTGTCATTCTTGATGTCGTCTACAACCATCTCGGACCCGAGGGGAATTACCTCGGCCAGTATGGACCCTATTTTACCGACAGATACAGAACGCCCTGGGGGGATGCGATCAATTTTGACGGTCCCTACAGCGACGGGGTGAGAGAGTTCTGGATCGCGAATGCCCTGTACTGGATGGAGGATTACCATATCGATTCGCTGCGGCTCGACGCCGTTCACGGGATCTTCGACTTCAGTGCGAAGCACTTCCTACAGGAACTCGGAGAGGCCGTCCATCGTCGGGCCGAGGAGCTCGGCAGGGAGGTCTCTGTCATCCCCGAGAGCAATCTCAACGACGTCCGAGTAATCACTCCGGTCGAACTTGGTGGCCACGGGCTCGACGCCCAGTGGAATGACGACTTTCATCACTGCCTGCATACGCTCCTGACCGGCGAGCGCACAGGATACTACGAGGACTTCGGGAAGATGGAATATTTGGAAAAGGCGCTGCGTGAAGGTTTCGTCTATTCCGGAGAATATTCGGCGTTTCGAAAACGGAAACACGGCAACTCTTCCAAGGACAGGCCCGCCCGTCAGTTCGCCGTCTTCTCACAGAATCATGACCAGGTGGGCAACAGAATGAGGGGAGACCGATCGTCAAAGCTCGTATCATTCGAAGGCCTCAAACTGTCTGCCGGGATCGTCCTGCTCTCGCCCTATATCCCGCTCCTCTTCATGGGGGAGGAATACGGAGAAGACAACCCGTTCCTCTACTTCGTAAGCCACGGCGATGCGGCACTCGTCGAGGCGGTTCGCAGGGGAAGGAGAGAGGAGTTCGGGACTTTTGCTTGGGAGGGCGAGCCGCCCGATCCACAGGCAGTCGACACATTCCTCCGATCCAGGCCTGACTGGAGGAAACGGGAGAGCGGCCGTCACCGGAACCTCCTCGATCTCTACCGTTCCCTCATCCGGCTTCGAAAGGAGACGCCGGCCCTGGCAGCACTCGACAAGAACGCCCTTGAGGTTTCAGGTGAGTCGGAGCACAACGTGATCATCCTCCGGCGCTGGAAGGAAGAGAGCCATGTCCTGTGCATCTTCAATTTCTCCGACAGGGAGGCAACAATCCGGTTGCCCCTTCCGGATGGAAGATGGAGCAAAATCCTCGACTCGTCACACCGCGCGTGGGATGGACCTGGTATGGTTCTTCCTGACATACTCGCATCGAATCAGGACGTGCGCATACGCGCATTCAGTTTCGCAGTTTTCCGGAAGGAGGAGCTCTTCTGATGGAGCGGTATCTTTGCATTCACGGTCACTTTTATCAGCCTCCAAGGGAAAACCCCTGGCTTGAGGCCATCGAGATCCAGGACTCGGCCCATCCCTACCACGACTGGAACGAGCGCATTACGGCGGAATGCTACGCCCCGAATTCGGCGGCGCGCCTCCTGGACGGGGAAAATAAGATCGTCGACATCGTAAGCAACTATGCGAAGATCAGTTTCAACGTGGGACCCACGCTCCTGTCGTGGATGGAATCGTTCTCACCCGAAGCGTACGGGGCCGTGCTCGAAGCAGATCGGCAGAGCAGGGAGCGGTTCTCGGGCCACGGGAGCGCGATCGCGCAGTCCTGCAATCATGTGATCATGCCCCTTGCAACCGGGCGCGACAAGAAGACCCAGGTCCTCTGGGGCATCAGGGACTTCGAGCGCCGGTAACACCGACGCGGTGCTGAAGAGATACGACAGATGACAGACAAAAGAGAACAGCCAGAGAACAGGAACTCAGGAGGAGAGAGCGTTGGCGGTGCGAGGCTTCCGGAACCCCGGATCCCGGTTTCCACCTACCGTCTGCAGTTCAACCGAGGCTTCACGTTCCGCGATGCCGAGAGGATCATTCCCTTCCTCCACGAACTTGGCATCACCGATGTCTATGCGTCGCCCTACTTCAAGGCGAAGCCAGGGAGTCTTCACGGATACGACATTGTCGACCACAACACGTTGAATCCGGAGATCGGCACGGGGGAAGATTATTCTGCTATGACGGAGGAGTTGAGCAGGCATGGCATGGGGCAGATCCTCGACATCGTGCCGAACCATATGTCCATCGACAACCCGGAGAACGCCTGGTGGATGGACATCCTCGAGAACGGGTCGAGCTCCCCCTACGCACCGTACTTCGACATCGACTGGGACCCCATCAAGAAGGAGCTCAAGGACAAGGTTCTCCTTCCCCTCCTCGGCGACCAGTACGGGGTCGTGCTCGAGAACCAGGAGCTGAAACTTTGCTTCGGCGACGGAGCGTTCTTCATTGCCTACTACGAGCACCGGCTCCCTGTCCGGCCCCAGACCTACATCCTCGTCCTCGAACACCGCATGGGCGGTCTCAAGGAGCACCTGCCCGCCGAAGCCCCTGAACTCGCTGAACTCCTGAGCATCATCACCGCCCTCAGGCATCTGCCGCCGTATACCGAGACCCATCCCGGGCGCGTCGCCGAACGGCTCAGGGAGAAGGAGGTGATCAAACGGCGGCTTTTGAACCTGTACGTATCGGCGCCAGCGGTCCAAGAGTTCATCGACGGCAACGTCCGGCTCTTCAACGGTGTAAAGGGGGAGCCCGGAAGCTTCAATCTCCTCGATAATCTCCTGCGCGAGCAGGTCTACCGTCTCTCCCACTGGCGCACGGCCACGGAGGAGATCAACTACCGCCGCTTCTTCGACATCAACAGCCTGGGCTCGATCCGCATGGAAAACCCAGAGGTATTCCGGGAGACACACCGCCTCGTCTTTGAGCTCATCGGAAGCGGAAAGGTTACGGGTCTCCGGGTCGACCATCCCGACGGTCTCTACAATCCTGTGGAGTACTTTCACCGGCTCCAGCGCGGTTGCTTTATCCAGCAGATCATCTCATCGGGGCAGGGCAGCCTCGACGTATCGCCCGAAAGGAATCGAGAACTGGCGGAGCTATACGACAGAGTAGCCCTTGCCGATCCTGCGTACAAGCCCTTTTATATCGTCGGCGAAAAGATTCTCACGAAGGGCGAGAGGATGCCCGAGGACTGGCCGATCTTCAGCACCACGGGCTATGTATTCCTGAATTCCGTGAACGGCATTTTTATCGACGGAACAAGTGCAAAACCCTTCGACAATATCTACGAGAAGTTTATCCGGTCGAAGGTCAATTTCCAGGACGTCGTCTATGAAAAGAAGAAGCTCGTGATGCAGGTCGCGATGTCCAGTGAAGTGAACGCCCTGGGTCATTATCTCAACGATATCTCGGAAAAGAACAGACATACGCGCGATTTTACGTTGAACAGCCTCACGCGCGCCATCGTCGAGGTGATAGCCGTCTTCCCAGTCTACCGGACTTACACCAATACGTGGGTCGTGACCGACCGTGACCGCCAGGTGGTCGAGCTGGCCGTCTCAAAATCAAAGCGGAAAAATCCGGCCCTCAGCGAGTCCATTTTCGATTTTTTGAAGGATGTGCTCCTGCTCCGGTTCCCCCAGGCTTTCAGCGACGAGGACAAGGGCGAATGGCTTGATTTCGTTTTGCGGTTCCAGCAGGTGAGCGGCCCCGTTATGGCAAAGGGGGTAGAGGACACGGCCTTCTATGTGTATAACCGGCTGGCGTCGCTCAACGAGGTGGGCGGCATGCCGGACCGCTTCGGGGTTCCGCTCGAAACCTTTCACGGCCAGAACATCGAGCGTGCGAAGTCCTGGCCCCATGCGCTGATCACCACATCCACGCACGACTGCAAGCGGGACGAGGACGTACGGGCGCGGATCAACGTGCTCTCCGAGATCCCCCGTGAGTGGGGCGATCGGATCAGAAAGTGGGCCCGGATGAACAAGAAGAAGAAAGAGTTCATTGACGGCCGGGAGGCGCCGGACAGGAACGAGGAGTACCTGCTGTACCAGACCCTCACGGGCGCGTGGCCTGCCAAACCACCCGAGGGAAGCGCTTACGATGTATTTGCCCGGCGGAACAAGGACTATATGCTCAAAGCGTTGCGCGAGGCGAAGGTGAACACCAGCTGGAT
>JBLNHB010000039.1:0-3941 GCA_050268805.1 bacterium
CGGTTTTTCCCGCGAAGGGTAACGGGCCGTTTCTGCTGAAACTGAACTGCCATGTCTCGGGTGATGACAACGGTAAAGAAAATTGTGAGCCTGTACTGCCTGAGTCGGCACAATGCTGATGCATGCCGTCAAGACAACGCGGAGAGGAGAAATCTGAATGATCGCCGGAAAGAACCGACACCGTTCATCAGCATGTATACCTTCCGGAGCGGAAGGCGGAGGGCCATCCGGAGAGAGGCTGACAAGTGTACATACCATTTTCTCGACACGTACAGCACGCGGCTCTTCATATTTTGCATATCCCTGATCCTCCTCTGCATAGCCGATGCGTATTGCACCCTGCATCTGGTGAACTCACGAATCGCCGTTGAAGCAAATCCCGTTATGGCATTTTACCTGCAATTGGACAATGCAACGTTCATCGGGATGAAGATCTTTCTCACGACAGCCGGGATCTTCTTGTTCTGCCTGTGCTACCACGTCCCTATTTCGAGGATAGGGTTCTCCTTCTCTCTCGTCGCATATCTCCTGCTCATTGCCTATGAGCTAAACCTGATCTATCGCTTCGCCCCCACACTCATCGTATGGTAGGCTATTGTCTCAGTACGTGAATGACAGCACTTCTTCCTATTATTGTCCGTTCAAGAATCTTCCTCGTATAGTTGCATGGGGAGGAAGAACAAACGGGGACATCATTCATTGATAGGGAATTGCTGAAGGGGAATGCCCTGTTCTCTTCAGTGAGCCGTTGTTTTCGTTCTGTAATGCTCAGCCAGTTCGACGGCAGTCCATGGCTTGCAGTCTTCTATTCCAAATCCCAGCAGGCGAGCGCATTGGTGTATTGTCTCGATATCCGGTGCCTCTATTTCAAGGAAGTCCGGAATGAAGTCATACTCGTCGTGGTATTTGTCCAGGTCGACGTGGGCATTCTGGAGTTGGTAGATCACCCGGTGTTTCCTCATCACGAGCCAGGGTGAGAATCCGAGCCCTTCGAGAATCGACTGCATGGTATTAAAATCAGAGACAGACACCTCGTACTCCCTCCGGACCTTGGCGCCTTCGTTGTGGACGAATTTCTTAAAAACGAGTACGGATTTGTCCCCTTCTTTTCTGAGTCGGAGGAGGTCCTGTGCCTTGCCGAGTGCTTTATCCGGGAAGTCATAATAGGTTGCATGCATCTCGCCGTCAAAGATCTTCTTCGCACCGAGAGTAACGAGTTTTTCCTCGACCCTCCTTCTGTCGATGCCGATGATTTTTACTTCGATTTCTTCCATGGATTTAATTCTTCTTCAAAAGGGCATCAGCGATCCCGTGCGTGAAATCGGAGAGGGTCTCATCCCGTGCTCCCAAGACGACATAGGTATTCCAATCAGATGCCCTCTCGATGATGTTTTCCCTTTTCTCCACGACTTCGACAGATTTCCCCTTCGCCCTGATTCCTTCGGCAAGATCATGACTCGATATGTCTTTGCTCACCGTGCCGCCGGCATAGAAGATCGGGAGCAGGATGAGGTGGTCAGCATCACGAAGGTGTCCGGCAAACGCATCGACATACTCTTTTTTCATCATTCTCGTGGGAGCGAAGCCGTGAGGCTGAAAGATATAGCAGATCCGTTCCCGTATCTGTTTCATGGTTCCCATGAGGGAAGCGATCTTGTGGGGATTATGGGCATAGTCGTCAACGACGAGGCGCTTTCCGTCATTGAGGTGAATGTCGAAGCGCCGGTCGATTCCGGAGAATTCAGGGAGAAAACGCGCAATATCCGGGAGGGGGATTCCCGTTTCGGCGAGGAGCGATATGCCGGCCAGCGCGTTCGAGAGATTGTATTTTCCGGGGATCGAGAGATGGAAGGGTATGTCCCTCAGGAAAAAATCAGTGCCGAAATCGTGGTACAGGACCTGCTCCGGACGATACAGTGACGACGAGTCAATCGAGAAGGTGAGAGCATGGCGGGGGGCTATTGTTCCGAGGCGCCCATCATCGGCATTGAGGATAATCATGCCCGAGGTATTCCTTATGAGCGCACGGAACATCTCACGGGTCTTGTCGATTGAGTGGTGGTCGAGGTCGAGGTTCAGGATGATCGAGTGTACCGGCCGGTAATCGACGATAGTGCCGTCGGATTCACAGGCCTCGATAACAAGGTGTTCGGAATCGCCGGCAACGGCATTGCCGGGATTTGTATCTGACGCGAGATTTTTAACTCTCCCTCCTCCTATGAAATTCGGCCTGAGACCGAGTCTCTGCATGAGGAAGGCGAGTATGCCGGAGGCCGTCGATTTCCCGCTCGTGCCGGCGACTGCGATGGTCCGGAAGGAAGAGACGATTTCAGCAAGGTAGTGCGGCCTTGTCTTGATCGGGATGCCGAGCTCTCGTGCCCTGATGATTTCGGGCTGATCGGATTCAACAGCGGTGCTTACAACCAGGAGATCGAGAGCTTTATGGATGCCGCTTCCGTCCTGAGGAACAATCGCCATGCCGTTCCGGATGAGCGCTCTGAACACGGGGTGGAGGGGATTTGAATCGAATGCCCTGTCTGATCCTGATATCCGATGACCTTTGCCGGCCATGAACGAGGCTATCGCTGACACGCCGCTTCCGCCGATCCCCGAAAAGAAGAGATTGAGTGGTGACCGATTCATAGAGCATTTTATTTTACCTGAAACCGATCATGAATTCCTGTTCACGGAGAAGAAACGGGAGTTGGTGGAACCGGCAGAAAAGGTGTGCTATGATGGAGAAAATGCAGGCAGGGACCAGGGTGAGTAAAGAAAAAGAAATCATCCGGTTCGGCGAGTGGTTCCTTAATACCCTCTCGGAGCGGTGCCTTGAGCAGTGCGGGAAAAACCTGTCGGCAGTACAATTCCAGGTTTTCAAGAAGTTCCTCTCGCAGAGGATAAAACGGGAGATTCAGTTCTACAACCTCTGCCTCAACACCGCTTCTGCCCTTGACGATGCAGGAACGAGACTTACCGAGGCCGACATTGACGAGATTATCGAAGAGAGCATTGATCTTGACATCCGGTTCAGGCGGGACATTGCCCTTCTTCCGATTCGGGTGGATTTCGATTATGAGCAGATAGCACCCTTCAGACGTGAGCGGGCAAAATATCAGGTTTTTCTCTTTGCCCGGCTGCTCAGGAAGGACGGGGCGGATTATCATGCCCTCGTCCGGGAGGCTTTTGCAAAAAATGAATTTCTCGATCTCCACGATGATATCCTCGAGATTTATGCCGAGGAAGCATTTGTCATTAATCTGTCCATAAAGACAATTATTGATATTGATGTCGAGGCGACTGCATACCGGATGCACTGCTCCATGCTCGACATCGGGTTCAAGATGAACAGAAAACTCACTGATGCCATTTTCGGACGCTGACCGGAAAGGCTCAACTCAATCATCCAGAGAGGGAGAGGAGGAGAGAGAACATGTATAAGGTAAAGACATTCGGCATGGAGATTCGGCCCCTGAAGACCATGCAGGAACTCGCCAGTCTCGACGAGATGGTAAACAAATTCATCGCAGGGAGCAAAGCGGATAAGGTTGTCTCTGTTTCGGATATGCCGACGACTGATGACAAGGGAGAGACCATCGGGCTGATCAGGGTTGTGTGCTACAAGATAAAGAAATGATCTGACCGGGAGAGAATGTTCAGGGCAATATCGGTCGTTCCGGGAGAAAAGACGGAGAAGAGCGAAAACAGAAGACCCCGGAAGGCCCCATCTCCGGGGTCTCTGTTTATTGTAACCCGCTGACTATTTCGCAGCGACTTCGGCCTTTTCGCCTTCCTTGGCCGGCATCCTGAAGAGGTCGGCCACATACCCGAGCGCTGTCCCGAGCACCGCACCCGTCACTATGCTCACCGCCCCCGTGCAGAAGATGCCCACCACCGACCCAATCACCAGCAGCGACCTCACGATGATTCCCGGCTCCACCGGC
>JBLNHB010000040.1:0-8439 GCA_050268805.1 bacterium
GTCTCTCCGATACCAGCTCCCTGGAACCGCTTGGCAACGCTCTCGCCCGCGATGATATCGGCCGAACCCGGCCTCGGCGTACGGCCCTGGATGAGCTTCACCTGCGGACGGAGCACGAGCGATGATTGACCGACTCCCCGGATAACAACATTGGAAGGCTTGTTGCTTCCTCGCTTGGGAAGATTGATGAGCACAACGAGCTCTTTGGCGAGGAGCCGTTTGCCATTTGCACCGATAGCAACCTCGGGTTGGGATTCGACGATCGATGCCTGGTTGAGCTCGACCCCGCTCTGGACCTCGGACGCTGATGCGCGCCGGATCACAACAACATTATCATAGGAACCGGTCTCGATGAGGGTTTTCTGGAGTCCATCGGCGAGCATGAGAGTCGCCGCAAACACGAACACGACGAGGGCCATGCCTCCTGCCGTGAGGATCGTGGTCAGCCTGCGTGTCCAAAGATTCCGAACACTGTAATAGTAAGGAATGCCCATTACCCAATTCTCCGCAATCCGTCAGTGATGCCGATGGTTGTTCCTCTCCATGTCGGGAAGATGGCGGCGACCGTGCCGACGATGAACGCTGCAATGAGATCGAAGTAGATCGTCTGTGCCTCGATATTGAAGATCGGAAAGAACTGCCGCAACTCGGTTTCGATCCAGCGGGCAGCCGGGAAGCTGAGTGCGATGCCGAGAACTCCCCCGATCATCGAAATCATAATGGATTCACCGAAGACGACCCCCGCTATATGCCATGAACCGAACCCAAGAGTCTTCATCGTCGCGTACTCGGATATCCGCTCGCGCGCGGTCATTGCCATGGTGTTGGCTGCAACGACCATGATGATCACGATGACGACATAGGAAACAATCTGGATCGCGGTGACGATCGCCTCGGTCATCGACACAAAGCCCATCTGGAAGGCTTTCTCGGTCTCGGTGATCGTTTCGGCAAGAGAGTTCTTGAAGATGCTGTCGATGGCGACAGCAACGGGGGCCGCGAGTTCAGGGCTTTTGACACCGACAATGTAGAAGCCCACTGTGTCCGCCCTCCGGGGAATGGTTTTCCGCAGGGTCTCGTTCAGATAATCCCAATGGAGGAAGAGCTGCGTCTCATCTATATTCTTCCGGGCCCCGTGGTAAATTCCCCTGATAATGAATTCCCATTCTCCCGGGAATATCGTCCCTTTGAGCGTTATGAGGTCGCCGACCTTCCATCCGAACCGCTCTGCCGTGATCCTCCCGACTATGCAGGCCTTCCGGTCAAGGATAAAGGCTTTCCGCTCTTCCGGAGACACCACATATTCGGGATAGAGATCGAGGTAACTCAAGGGGTCAACGGCAAAGTTGGGGAAGAAATTCTTTTCGCTGATGTAGATCCCGCCGAACCAGTTGCCGTACGACACCGTCTCCACGCCCGGCACCTGACTGATCCTGTCCTTATACCAGATGGGAAGCATAAAGACGAGAGAAATGGAGTTCCTCGTTACGAGACGGGACGCAGACGATGTTTCGACACCCATGTACCAGAGCGATACGAGCGTGCGGAGGAGGCCGAAGGCGAGAATGGCGACAGCGACGCCGACAACCGTGAGCGCTGTCCTGAGCTTGTGGCGGAAGGCGTTCCTAACGAGCAGTTTCAGTATGAGCACCGTTCAACACACCCTTCTCGAGGTGACGGATGATATGGGCCTTTTCCGCAGCCCGCGGGTCATGGGTCACCATGATGACGGTTTTCCCGAATTCGCGGTTGAGCCGCGCCACGAGATTCAGCACATCCTTGGCAGACACCTTGTCGAGGTCTCCTGTCGGCTCATCAGCGACAAGGATAGCGGGATCGGTGATGACCGCCCGCGCGATGGCGACCCGCTGCTGTTGGCCGCCCGAGAGCTGCGATGGGTAGTGATGCATTCGGTCGGTCAGATTGACAATTTCCAGTGCCGTCTCCACATGCTCCCTCCTCTCTTTCCGTGAAAGACTCGTGAGGAGGAGCGGGAGCTCCACATTTTCGAACGCGGTGAGGACCGGAATGAGGTTATAGAACTGGAAGATGAATCCCACATTGGCAGAACGCCAATGAGCGAGCTCGGTCTCATTCATCGATGTGATGTCCACGTCTCCCACCCTGATGAAACCGCTGTCCGGACTGTCGATGCCGGCGATGAGATTCAGGAGCGTACTCTTACCCGAGCCCGAAGGACCCATGAGCGCAAGGAATTCCCCCTCTTCGATGTCAAAGGTGATATCCTGGAGCACCGGGACGATCTGATTGCCCCTGGTATACGATTTGAAGAGATTCTTTATTTCAACGATGGCAGGGTTGGATTGATCCATATGTTGCACCGCCTGGGTTTAGAGAACGATGGATGAATTGAGCAATGGAGTCCCGATTTATTCCGTATCCATCACCCCATTATCATCGCATTGCACTCCCCGGCATATTATAGCGCTTTCATCTTTACCCGTGCACCGTCCCTCAGGCTCTTAGGAGGGTTCAGGACAACCCGGTCGCCGGCATGGGCGCCTTCGAGGAGATCGACAAGGTCATTCATCTTTTCACCGGTCTTCACCGGAGCTTCTTTCACACGGTCGCCCTGCAGAATAAACACAACCTGCCCCTTGCCCCTGGTCGCGATCGAAGCAGGATTCACTCCTGTTTTCGGCTGATCTTCTCCTTTTGAAACCTGCCTCTCGAGAAAAGCGACCTTGGCGCTCATCTCGGGCAGAATCCGCTTATCTTCGTCGAGGAACTTCACCTTGACCATTACCGAAGCCTTGGTACGGTCGGCGGTGGGGACGATCATGTGAACAACGCCCCGGAATCTGGCATCGGGGAGCGCATCGAGCTTCACCTCGCAGGGCTGCCCGACCCTTACCTTCTCGAGGTTTGATTCCGCCACGTCGGCTTCCACCTGGAGAGATGAAAGGTCAGCAATGGTGACGACCGCTGCTTTCGCATTCGCTGCGGCGCCGATCGGCGTCACGATATCACCGACATCAGCATCCTTGGTCAGGACCACGGCATCAAAGGGCGCTCGGATGAGGGTATACTCTACCGCGACTTTCGCTGACTCAAGAGCGGCCTCTGCAGCGCGTACCGCAGCTTCCGCTCCCTCGACCCCGGCCGTTGCCCTCTTGGACCTCGCCTCTGCGGAATCATACTCAGCCTGAGAAATATATCCCTGGCCCTTGAGCTCGCGCGCCCGGTTAAACTCCAGGGTCGCGATGTTCAGTTCGGTCTTCGCCCCATTCAGCAGAGCGCGGGCATTCCCGAGATTCGCCTCAGCCTGGCGCTCTGCCGCCCGCACATCCTCACCTTCAAGCCGTGCGATCACCTGGCCGCTCTTTACCCTGCTCCCCTCCTCGATGCCGAGCCATACCAGCCGCCCCGTTGCCTTTGAAGCCACCGCGGCCTTCCTCTGAGCCACGACATACCCGCTCGCGTTGAGAAGGGTAAATCCCTGGGAAGGATAATACAGAGAGACCGTCGCAACTTCCACCTCAACGACCGGATTGATGACAAAGGTATAAAGAAGGAATGAGCAGACCGCGACCAGCAGTATTACGGCTGCCACGAGGGCAGGCCTCTTTCTCCTCGCGCGGTAAACGATTGCAGATTTTTCGATCTTTAACTTTCCGAGATCTTCATCAGCCATAGCCGCTCCTTGAATGGTTCACACAGACACAACCGGCACCGCCGCGGGATAGATGCTGCTCGCCAAATGTCTCTATTCTAAACTTATTTGCCCGATAAATGCTCTCAAGAGATGAAATCCGAATAGCTCAGGATGTCCTGAAAAAGAGTGATATGAATGAACCGTGTCAGAACACCAGCAACCCGTATACCACAATGAACACGAGCGACGGCAGCATGTCGATCGTCCTGATGTCCTTGAGCTTGAGGAGATTGAGCCCGATCGCGAGGACGATGAGTCCGCCGACGCCGTCGATGTTGTTCATCATCCGCTGCGGTGTCATGAAGGCAAGAGAGGTTGAAAAGACGGTGAGCGCCCCTTGGACTACGAAAACAGTCATTGCCGAAAACGCCACAGACCAGCCATACCGCGACGCGAGAATAAGGGAAGCGAACCCGTCCATGACTGATTTGGTATAGATGAGCGTTCCCTCTTGGTATAGTCCATCCTTGAGAGAGCCGATGATGGTCATCGAGCCGACGCAGAAGAGCGTGCTCGCGACAAGGAACCCCTCCGTGTTGTACCTGCCGGAAAAATACGACGAATTGAGCCTGTTCAGAGAGCTGCTAATCCTGGCATCGAGCCTCATCACACTTCCTGCCAGCGTCCCGAGGACGAGACAGGCAACGATCGGTATGACGTCGCTCCCGTTGAAGCTCATCTTCAAGCCGACAAAGGATGTCACCAAACCGAGGACCATGAAAACGGCATCCTTGGTCTTTTCATGGATCCGTTTCCCTGCGAGGAGCCCCGCAGCGCTCCCAACGAGAACGAGCAGGCTGTTGAAGAGATATCCTTTCACGGGAGTTATTATACCGATTTGCCGTTCCTTTGGACATGCAGCGGCCATCTTTACAATCCTCCTGTAAATTGCTAATCTGTAACAGAGCTTTCACCTGAGGAGATTGGCATGAATATCCACGGAAGACTTCTCGCAGTTCTCTGCGCCGGAGCTCTGCTCCTCTCAATCCTGTCCTGCAAAGAGGGCCCATTCGAACGGGCCGGCAAGAAGATGGACAAAACCATCAAAAAGACCGGTGAAAAACTGAAAGAGGCAACAGAAAAATAATCGGAGAGCAATGGCTATACGCATGTTGACGCGCCGTGATTGTATCCATCTCATCGGCGGAGCAGGCATTGCGCTTTCCCTTGCTGGCTGCGCCTGGAGCTTGCAGCTCCAGGCAGACCGGGTTCCCCAGAATCGAAGATCAGACGGAACACTTCAGGGGGCCCGCGACCTCGCTCCCCGAGGAGCATGATTATGAGGCCGCCATCGAAGAGAAAATACCGGAAGACCTCCGGAGTACTTTTTCCCGGAATACAATACGCCTGTACGACCGGGAGCTTTCTCTTGGTCTTTTTGGCAGACAACCTTCCCGACGGCCCCTTTGCCGGCGTGCATCTCCGCCATCGTTCGCCCTACAGCATGCACGGCTTCTGGTATGATCACGAATCCAGTGATTGCGGATGCTGATATGGAACATGCTATAGCACTTCGCACGACGATTCCCCTCTTCCTTCTCATCGGATTAGGGTTTCTCGCTCGGAGATTCGGCCTGCTGAGGTCGGGCGATGAGCGTGTGCTCAATGCCTATGTCTATTATTTCGCGCTTCCCGCGTTGTTCATTGTGAATCTCTCCGAGACCGAATTCAGCAGGACGAACATTCAATTTACCGTTGCCGCGGTCACCCCGGTCGTCATAGCAACGGTGATATTTCTCGTTCTCTATTTCTTCATCAGGTTTTCAAGAAATCTCCTCTATCTCCTCATCCAGAGCACAGCCTTTGGGAGCCTCGCCTTCTTCGGCATCCCCTTTATCACCTTCGCCTTTCCCGGGCGCGAAGCAGAGTACCTGACAACCCTCTCCATCGCCGCCATTTCTCCGGTCAGCGTCGCCCTCTCGATCGTGGTGCTCGAGTTCTACCGCATCGAGCATGTCACCGTGTGGGAAGCGGTCAGGCATGTCGGAAAACGTCTTTCCGCCAATCCGCTCATCCTCTCGATCCTCGTGGGCACTCTGTTCTCAATCGTGGGTCTCAGAATACCCGGACCGATATCGACATCGCTCCACATGCTCGGAAGCACGACGTCAACCGTAGCGGTTTTCATGCTCGGTGTATTCCTCTTTGGAAGGAGATACGGCAGCATTGCCGATGCTTTCAAGCTGAGTCTTTTGAGGATGATCTTTCTGCCGGTTGTAGCGCTCCTGACCGCGTGGCTGTTCAATGTGCATGGACTCGAGCGCTCGGTCATGGTCCTCATGCACAGCATGCCCATCGCTATCTCCATGATCGTCCTGAGCGAGCGGTATAATTTCTACCGGGAACTCATTGCATCTCTCGTTTTGGTGTCATCCCTCGCAGCAGCGGTGTATCTAAACATATGGCTCTATATCCTCGGACACTGAATTGTTTCTTTTGGCAAGAAGAGGACGATAATGATGAAAAGGACTGAACCGGCTACTATGTACCAGGGCGGAATCTGTTTCATAACAGACAGGACCATCTCTTCCCTGAGTGTTGAGGACCAGGTGAAAGCGGTCCTCGACGCCGGCATTCGCGTTATTCAGTACCGGGAGAAGGATTTTACGAGAAGGCAGATATACTTTCAGTCGGAAAGCCTCAGAAAGGTAACGGCTGAATACAAGGCAGTGCTCATCATCAATGACCATGCCGACATCGCTCTCGCGGTCGATGCAGACGGAGTACACCTTGGTCAGGACGATTTGCCTTTAAAAGATGCCCGGAAGATCATGGGAAAGAAGCTTGTCGGCATATCAACCCATGACCTGGAACAGGCAATTGATGCACAAGAAGGAAGTGCAGACTATATCGGCTTCGGCCCGATGTTTCATACCATGACAAAAGATGCAGGGTCGCCGAAGGGGACAAAGATGCTTGCCGAAGTGAGAAAGAACATTCAGATCCCGATCGTTGCGATCGGAGGAATAGATCTTGAAAATATTGATAAGGTCTTCAAATCCGGCGCCGATGCCGGCGCCGTGGCATCAGCGATCCTGAAATCGGATGATGTGTACCAGGCGGCAAAAAGGTTTGTTGATGCGGTACGGGGAACGTAACCGGTCTCAGGCTGTGCAGGCGGAGCTCATGCAAAATATGTCTACAGGCTGGAAATGCTGTTCAAAAACCTTTCAATATCATCCGACGCATGTTGCAGGATTTGGTAAACGATATCGTAATTCAGTGTTTCGTAATCATGCGCGATCACATTGCGAAAACCGGTCATTTTAACGAGTTCGGCAGTAAGTGCTGAAGAGATGACACCCTTTTCTTCAAGAATATGGAACGACTCGCCGAATGTCGACGGCTTACGGAAATGCTTATAGGCGATCACTGCTTCCGCGAGATCAATGGTCGCCTGAACAGCCAGATAGAGGTATCGCTCCACGGCACCCCTCAGGTCGATGTTCTCCTCGATCTCTTTCTGGGAAAACTTCGTGTACCGCTCAAGAATGCCTAAATATTTCCTGATTGAACTGATCTTATTCTCTATTACGGCGAGGGTGGTCATAGATGTGCTGTCATGCAGCGGTTAATTTATACCTGATCAATGATTCATGGAAATCAAAATATTCGTTCAATATCTTCGGCTCGATGAGGACCTGAAAAGGCTCCTCCTCATAGAGTAATTTTCCTTGTTTGATGACGTGGTATTTCAGCTCAGGGCTTTCAGCCAGATTCAGCATGACAATATCAACCCGGTCTGTGCCGAGAGCCCTGCCGATCTCATCCATGAGCGCCAGCTTCAAATTGAACAGTTTCGCCTTGTCCCGCTCATCCGCGTAGACCGCTATGTCATAATCGCTGAGAGGACCTGTTTCCCCTCCCGTGCGGGACCCGAAGAGGTAGACCAGCTTGATCTCAGGATGCAAGCGTACAACCGAGATGATCTTTTCTTCCAGCCCTTGAATCATGTTCGTATGATAGCACAACAAAGGGGAAAGATATATTTTGAGAACCCGCTCTATCGTGCCAGAGAGGCGAGGAGCGGCATGGGTGTGGAGACTACGCCGATGAGCAAAGAGAGGCGTCCGATGAAACAGGCTCAGGATAGCATCAAGGCCGCGATGCCGCCCTCCACCATCATGATCTCAATACTCTTTGCAGTTAAGCCGCTTCTTCGCTGACCTTTTTCTTCCCGATCTTGATCCTGATTTCCCTCTCGGGAAGGTTTACGGAGATATTGATGTAGCTGAGCATCGCGAGGCCGGCAGCACAGATCAGGAGCATCGCCGCGATGTAGTACGCCATGGTGTAGGAGCCGCTCGCGTCGGCGATCTTGCCGGCGAGCATCGGCCCGAACACACCACCCACGCCCCAGGCCGTAAAGAGTATCCCGTAGTTCATTCCAAGATTTTTTGTCCCCCAATAGTCCGCTGTCGTCGCGGGAAAGAGCGCGAGACAGGCGCCGTAGTTGAAGCCGACCAGCGCCGAGCCGAGGATGAACGTTCCAACGGTGGAAAACTGCGGGAAGAAGAACATGATGAGCGCCTGCATGATGCAGACAAAGGCGATGGTCACAATCCTTCCGACATAGTCCGATATGATGCCCGCGATGATCCGTCCGCTCGCATTGAAGATCGCGAGGAGCGCGACGAAGAGAAAGCCGATGGTTATGGCGTTGCCTGACTGGACAGCGACGATTTTGGCGAGATGGCCGATGATCATAAGCCCGGCAGTGGCGGCGCAGGCGTATTGAATGTAGAGGGAATAGAATGCCGGGG
>JBLNHB010000041.1:0-2950 GCA_050268805.1 bacterium
GAAAGATTTACTTTTAAAAAATGATTTTGCACGGTGGAGGAGGTAAAATTTATGGCCTTGTGTATCAGTGCCTTTTTTCCAGAAAAGAATTTTCTTCTCCGCACTCTAGGAGCAGACCGTGAAAGATAAGGGCAAAACAAAAGAACAGCTCATGGATGAACTGAAACGGCTCCGCTCTCGCCTTACCCGTTACAGAAAGAAAGAGGCTGAATGCAAATCAGTCGAGAACGAACTCGGGCAGAGGGTAGAGATGTTCAAGGCCCTCTTCGACCAGGTCTCGGACAGCATCTTCATCATTGAGATGAAGAAGAGGAAAGGTTCCGTGATCGTGGACGCCAATATCGCTGCAGGCAGAATGCACGGCTATGAGCGGGATGAGCTCATCGGAAAATCCATCCGGCTGGTCGATGCCCCGGAGACGGCGGCACATATCCAGGAGCAGGCAACGCGGCTCTACCAGGGTGAACGTCTGCTCTTTGAAGGAGAACATGTCCACCGAAACGGGACGGTCTTCCCCGTAGAGATTTCGGCCCATGCAGTGAAGCTCGGCGAACAGACCCTTATTCTGTCGATCAGTCGCGACATCGGCGAACAGAAAAACCTGGAGGAAAAGCTCAAAGCAGCGTCCATCACCGACGCACTGACAGGGCTCCTCAACCGCCGGGGGTTCTTTGCCTTCGCGCAGAAACAGCTCGAGATCTCGATTCGGCACAAGAGGAATTTCTCTGTTCTCTTTCTCGACCTGGATGACATGAAGGCGATTAATGATGATTTCGGACATCAGGAGGGTGACCGGGCGCTGGTTGATATGGCAAACACCCTGCGGAAAACATTCCGTGCCTCCGACATTATCGCCCGCATGGGGGGAGACGAGTTCACCATTCTCATAACGGAACCGAACAGGTCCGTCATTGAGAAAACGGTGAAAACAAATCTCGAAGAGAATCTCAGGCAGCACAATGAGGGGAGTGAGAAACCCTATTCGCTGTCGGTCAGCATGGGGATGTCCCACTTCGATCCTGAGCACCCTTCCTCCCTCGAGGAACTGCTCGCCAGAGCAGATGAGCTGATGTACAAGGACAAGCTGCTCCACCAGTTCGAAAAAGCCGGGGTTCGACCACCGAGGATCATAAAAAGTGAGAAGCGGTTCGGCAAGCGTCTCCCGGTCGAACAGGCATGCACGGCAGAGCTCGTTGTCCCTGATCAGGCTGTCATCAAAAATATCAGTTCCGGCGGCGTCTGCATGAGGACCGTGCAGCGGCTCATGAAGCACTCCATTTACCGGGTCAGGCTGCGCGTCGACGATTCTGAAGAAATAGAGCCGAAAGGGATTGTGGTCTGGTCTTCACTCATCGGCAGGGTCGCTCGTCAGGAGAGCATGTCGCCCTCGTACGAGGCAGGCCTGCGATTTATCGAGTTGAGTGAGAGCGCAAAGAAATTCCTTACGAAATTCATCACCAACGTGGCTGCATAGCATCATACGGAATCTCCGGCGGCGCATCAGCTCGTTCCTTCTCTCCTCTCCTGCGGAGAGTGCGCATGAGCCCATAGACTTTGGAAGAGAAGGGCTGCCGCACGGCTTTCGTTTCTGATGGATACCTCCTCCCATCCCCTTGTCTGTCCTTGACTCTCGGTAAATTTTTATTTCATAGTGAACAAGGTACGCATTTCCTGAGGAGAACACATGAGCGCGTTTCTGGTGATATTCTTTTCTCTCTACAGCCTCATGCACGTCTATGTCTTCGTCAAGGCAAAGGCCGCGCTCTCTCTGGGACTGAGGTCCGGTGTCCCCCTCGCCCTTTTCATGGTCCTCATGATCTGTGCGCCCGTCATTGTCCGGGTGTTGGAAAAGGCAGGACATGAGCTGCTTGCCCAAATTATGTCCTTTGTCGGCTATGTATGGCTCGGGATCGTCTTCCTCTTCATCTCTGCCGCTCTTGTCATTGATTTCTACCGGCTCTGTCTGTATGGAATTGAACTCGTAACGAAAAAAGATGTGGCACATATACGGCCGTCGCCGCAGATTTCGTTTGCTCTTCCTCTCATCCTCTCCTCTGTCATTTCGGTATATGGCTACTTTGAAGCCTTAAACATCAGGACCGAGCGACTGACCATCAGAACTCCTAAAATAACCAAAGAGACCGGCAGAGTGAGGATCGTGCAGATCTCAGACGTTCACCTCGGCCTCATCGTGAGAGAAGCCAGACTGAAAAGAATTCTGGATATCGTGCTGAAGGAGAATCCGGATATCCTGGTTTCCACGGGAGACCTTGTTGATGGACAGATAGACAGGCTTGCCGGACTCCCGGAGATGCTCCGTGAGATACAACCAAGGCATGGGAAATTCGCGATAACGGGTAATCATGAATTCTATGCCGGTCTGGAGCAGGCCCTGAGATTCACGGAGGGATCCGGCTTTACGCTCCTCAGAGGCACGTCAGTTGCCCTGACAGGACTCATCACCATTGCCGGAATCGATGACCCCACCATCCGTACTTATGAAAAAAACCCGACACGGGCAGAACATGAAGTGCTCTCAGGGCTCCCGCGCGACACCTTCACCCTCTTCCTGAAGCACCGGCCGCTTGTGGAAAAGAATTCTCTCGGCCTCTTCGACCTTCAGCTCTCGGGGCATACCCACAAGGGACAGATTTTTCCCTTCAGCATCATCACCTGGTTCTATTATCCCGTGGATGCAGGATGTATAAAACCGGTAGACAACTGCTATCTCTATGTCAGCAGGGGGGCGGGCACTTGGGGTCCGCCAATCCGTTTTCTCTCGCCCCCTCAGGTGACGGTAATAGAGCTTGTTCATGACGGAAAAGATTTCAATATCCGCCCCTAAGGAACACTCTCTGATCGTCAGCATGACATTGCTCCCTGGGATAAAAAAAGCGGGGATACATGATATAATCTTAGGTAAAGAGAGGATGGTTCACGGTTCCTTTCT
>JBLNHB010000042.1:0-7686 GCA_050268805.1 bacterium
CGAGGAGCCGCTCCATGTAGGTCTGGACCATACCCGCTCCGGTAATCGTAAGAACGATGAAGATCATCGATATCGTCATCCACCAGAAGGAGCGGTATCCCCGCGAGGTATTGAACTCAGACACACCCCGCATCAGCGGCAGGGTGATATAGATCATCGATACCACGAGGAGCACATAGGCGCCGTAGAAGGCGAGGTGTCCATGGGCAGTCGTTATCTGGGTACCATGGGTCCACTGATTCACCTGGGGCAGGGTATGGATGACGCCCCAAAGCCCTGCGCCGACGAAATTGAAGATCGCGTGGGCCGTCGCGTAGAAGAGGCCGAGCCTGTTCGTTACCACGCGGTGCTCGCGGGTCGTCCTGAAAGCATCCCACACCATGAGCAGAAGGGGAACCGGCTCAAGGGAACTGAAGATACCGCCGACCCAGAGCCAGTATTTCGGCGTACCGATCCAGTAGTAGTGATGACCGGTCCCGAGAATCCCGGTGAAGAGCACAAGAGCGACCTCGATGTACATCCACCGTTCGAGGACTTCCCGTTTCGCGTTGGTCACTTTCATGAGCATGAAGGCGAGGAGCGCTCCGGCGATCACCTCCCATGAGCCCTCGACCCAGAGGTGCACCACCCACCACCACCAGAACTGGTCCTTCACCATGCTCTTGGTGTAGACCATGCCGGGCAGGTACATCAGGGCGAGGAAGGTAAGACCGCCGAGAAGCGTCCCCTGGATGCCGGTCCAGCGCTTGCTCTTGTACATGGTCATGAAGGTATTGAAGAGGAAGAGGATCACCGAGATGGCGATGAGCCAGTCGGCCCACCTCGGTGCTTCGATGTACTCCCTTCCCTCATTGAGGAGCCTTGTTCCGAGGACGAGGGTGTTCGCCTGGGGGTTGAGTCCCATCCAGATGTAGCCGAGGACCACGGCGGTAACGGCGACGGCTGTTGCCCAGAACTGGAACTTCGCCAGGGGAATGCTCCAGAGCTCGCTCTGGGATTCCTCGGGAACCACGTAATAGGTCGCTCCCATCAACCCCATGAGGAGCCAGACCACGAGGGCATTGATGTGGAGCGTCCGTATGGTGTTGAAGTTAAGAATAAAGAAATCGGGCCAGATGAACTGGACCGCCGCGATGATCCCGACTACAACCTGAACAAGGAAGAGCAGGACTGCAAAGGTGTAAAAGTGTTCTGCGATTTTTTGGCTTTTATATTTCATTGTTTTTGTCTCCTTTTACTTCAGCCCTGTCAGGTATTCCGCAAGCTGGTTCAGTTCTTCCGGCGTCATCTGTGGATACCCCGGCATCGCTGAATCAGCCATCGCGCTCTGGGGATTGATGAGATGCTTCTTGTGCCACTCGGGATCGGGCTTTCTCGATCCGACACCGGTCAGGTCAGGACCGGATGTTCCCCCTACGCCGTTGATCGTGTGACAGACCGAGCATCCGTATTTCTGATAGACTTGTGCCCCTCCTGTCTTGCCCTGAATAAGCGCGGCGAGAACCGGCTTCGGCGGCCAGTTATTGGTGTCGACCTTCGATGTCCAGTCGAGGAAAGCGACGATCTTTTCCGCCTCATCTTCCGTGATCCCGAGATCCGGCATCGCTGCCGCCGGTTTCACCCTGCGGGGATCGACGAGAAACTTCTTGATGTAGCTTGCCGGCTTATTGACCGTCGTCTTGGTGAGGTCCGGAGCAAAATAGGACCCGTTCCCCAGGATGGTATGACAGCCGATGCAGTCGTACTTGTGCCAGAGCATCTTGCCCTCGTTGATCTGCTCTGTTATCTCGGGCGCCCGCTTGTCGAGCTGCTTCATGGTGTCAAAGGTCATCACCAAGAAGATCACGAAAAAGAACAGGCTCCCGAAGATAAACAGATTCCTCACTCCCTTGTTACTCATGGGTAACCTCCTGATAGGTTCCTGGACAATCCCAGGTAATTGAAGAGTTCATCTGGAACCATTTTAGAGATGAGGCGGCTCCCCCTTCCATGATTTAAATCATAATCCCTTTAGAGGCACTTTTCAAGAGTCCATGGAAGGAAGCAGGCTTTAAATAAACCCACTTGTTGGATAATTCCCTGAGCCGATTCAGGAACAGAGAATACGACACATGCTCCTGGCCCGGGACGATGCCGGGCATGCATGCCGTTCCCTCCCGTTTATTGCCCTGTCCTCTGGTCCGACGCCATAATTATTCCTTTATGACTCTTAAATATAAGAATAATTATGTCAAGTTATTTTTATTGCATTATTACTAAAGCTATGATAGTATTGAATCACACAGGAAAGAAACAATGAGCGAAAGAAAGACCGTTTCAGTCAGGATGTCCCCCGAGCTTTACAAAAAAATTAGGTTCCTCGCGATCGAGAGAGAAAGATCCGTTGCGGAGCTTTTGGAAGAGGCCATTCAGGATCTCCTAAAGAAGCACAAGAAAAAATAAAGGAGGGATCATGACACAGGCAGTTGAATTTCGGAAGCTCGTTCCCGAGAAGTGCGGTTTGCTGTACTGCTTGGAGCGCTACCAGTCAAAGGAGCGCTGCCCGGAGTGCAGGGACAACGTACGGATTCGTGTCTGCTTCAGAATGCTCGAAGATCATCTTGATTTCTCGCTCGTCAAGAATAATGTCGGCGATGCGGTTTGAAGTCCCGCAGGCTCCCCCGGGGCAAGTCGCGGTGGCTCATCCCGTCGTCTTGGAGGACGTTACGGTAGTTCCAGAGTTTTTAAACAATTGCGGTGAACCGTTTGTCATCTATTCGATGGCTCCCTTACATACTGTGGATTTTACTTCTGCATTTTCTTGATGATCTCGCCCAGTTTCTTTATCTCTTCTCCATACAAGGCCCAGTTTCCCTCTCTCTGAGCGGCCATGGCGCGGTCAAAATGTTCTCTGGCAATTGAAGCAAGTCCCAGTTCCTCCCTGGCTGCAGGGGCCAGGGCGGTTCTGGACGGAGCCGCTTCTCCTGAAACCCTGACATCGCCAAATATTCTCGAAAGCGCTGCATCGAGTGTTTCCTCCATAGCGATACGGTTTTCGTATGCGACGATGACTCGTTTTAGCTCCGGTATCTTTCCTGTTTCCGCCCGGAGATACAAGGGCTGGACATAGATGAGAGAATTTTCAATGGGGATGACCAGCAAAGTCCCCTGGATTACCTGGGAACCACGCTGGTCCCAGAGTGATACCTGCCTCGATATCTCGGTATCCTGATTGATCCTTGCAACGATCTGCTTCGGCCCGTAGACGAGCCTGTCCTTCGGGAAGCGGTATACCATAAGCCTCCCGTAGTATTCCCCGTCACTGCGGGCAACCATCCAGGCCGACAGGTTGTCCTTTTTCTTCGGGTTAAAGGGGAGCATGAGGATGAACTCCTCTTTCTTCTCCTCCGGCAGTTTCATAATCGTGTAATAGGATTCCATGGGCTCTGCTTTCGTGCTTGATCCCATGATCGGTATCTCCCACTGGTCCTCCCTGTTGTAAAACATCTGCGGCTCTTCCATGTGATACGTTGAATAAACGATGGTCTGGATACTGAAGATATCCAGTGGATACCGGATATGTTTCTTCAGGTCAACCGGCATTGTCGAAAGAGGATGAAGAGTGCCGGGGAATATGTTGCTTATTGTCCTGATGATAGGGTCTTCCCCGTCCGCTATATAAAACTTCATGCTGCCGTCATATGCGTTGATCGTTACCTTGACCGAGTTCCGTATGTAATTCATGCCTCTTCCTATCGGCTGTGAATACGGGAATCTATTGCTCACCGTGTATGCATCGTAAACCCAGAACAGGTGTCCGTCGTCAGAGACGACCATGTACGGGTCGTTGTCAAACATCAGAAAAGGCATGACTTGATTCACTCTTTCAAGAATGTTTCTGTAAAAGAGGATCTTGCTTTCCGCGGTTATATCATCAGAGAGAAAAAGCTTCAGCGAGCCAAAATGTACGGCAAAAGCGAGTTTTCTGAAAAATGAACCTATCTCAACCCCGCTCTTCCCTGCATACTCTGTAAAGACATTCTGCTCTCCTGACGGATAATCGAACTCTTTCGACTTCGTGTTCACAATCACATATTTACTCGACAGCTGGCCATAATAGATTTCCGGTTTGCTGACCTTTATGGCATCCACAGTCGATGCCGGGGGGATATCTTTAATGAACAATACCGGCAGTCCTTCTGGGGTCACCTGGGTTACCGGTCCGAGGGTCAGCCCATATCCATGGGTAAAGGTCAGGGTCTCGTTAATCCAGTTTCTTGTCGGAATGCTTTCCGAGGAAAGTTCTCTCGGGGAAAGCATTGTCTGCGTATATTCCCCGTTCACCATATACCGGTCATTCCCTACTGAAGCGAAATCGTAATACGTGCGTATCTCCTGGATCTGGCTGAAGGTATCGAGCAGCGGTCTATGGTCCCAGAGGCGTATATTTTTTATGGTTGCGCTGTTTCTCTTGATGTCAGCCCTGTCAAGGCTGATGCCGCCGGATATATTCCTCTCTTCAACCGCATCAATGCCGAAGCCCTTCCGCGTTGAAGCTATGTTATGTTTGATATAGGGGGTTTCCTTCACGAGTTCGTTCGGCGCTACCACAAATTTTTGCAGGATCGCAGGATATATCGAGCTGCCGATAAAAGACACCAGGAGATAGAGCGCGACACTCCCGATAATTATCAGGTTGCGTCTCAGAACAATATTAATCACGAGGAGGACTGCCGAAACTGCCGCGACAACTATCTCCGCCTTCAGAAACGGGATGACCGCATGGATGTCCGTATACGTCGCGCCAGCCACATGACCATGCGATGAATATAAGATGGCATGCATCCCTATATATGCCTTCCATGCCAGTACAAGGAACAGAAGAGATCCCAAAACAGAGAGATGTGCTGAAGCAGAGCGCTCAGCGACGACGCCTTTCGGGTTGAGAAGGACTGCTCCCTTCAAGATGTAGTTTAAAGCCGATACAACAAGCGATGCCCCTACAATGAACAGTACGGTCGCGGAAATGATTTCGTGGACAGGAAGAGTAAACAGGTAAAAAGAAACGTCTTTTCCAAAGATCGGGTCCGAAAAACCGGAATTGACACCGTTAAAATAATAGAGAAATGTCAGCCAGTTATTATTCAACGATACCCCCACAAACAACCCGATTATAACCGGTACAATGATTTTTACCTTGTCGAAATGTCTCAGGATATCGAGCTGCGGCATTGCCTGGCTGTACAAAGCTGTGACAACAGACCTGCCCTTCGTGGCCTTCATCGAAAACCAGATGTTCGCATAGGTGATGAGAAAACCTGCCAGGAGGCCTACGACCACGGTCATTGCCTGGGCATTTATTTTTTCAGTGAATATTTTCTCGAATCCGATATCTTTAAACCAGAGCCAGTCAACATAGAGGGAGATGAACTGCGGCAGAAAAAAGAGGGCAAGAAAGAACCCGAGTATGAAAAATATTATTGTCCTTGACATTCTTTTGGGCATGGACCCCTCCTCATGAGTATTTTCATAATAGTAGACACATCTTACCATGAATATCGATCAATTTGTCTGCTGATGGATTTCCATGGGCTCTTTGGGTGTTGAAGCGGCAAGATGAATGACCCGGTGAACCTCGATTTCGCCCGTCTGTTCTCTCAATGCACTTAACTTTCTCACCTGAATCCCAGCAATTCATCCCCTGACCCTCAAGCGCCGCCTCGAGTAGCTTGTAGGAAGCAATTTCCCGGAAGAATCTTCATCTTTCTGTACGGTAAATAGACTACTGAATTTATCCTCCGGATGCCGCACGACTGGGGCATTGACTTCAGGCTGCATGGCATATCATTACATCAATCAAGAGAGATAAGAAAGAACTGAGTGCGGCAGTTGGCTACTGGAGAGGCCGAGCGGAAGCGGCAAGTGGTTAAGAGGGGCGGAAAAAAGAAACCGGGAGGGGTATCGCCCCTCCCGGCACATACACATTACTGACAGGAAACGGGATCCAGCGCTCCATCGACAACATCGTAGCACTTGAAGCCCGTGCCAACCAAGGGATAGGGGGCCGCCACGGTCATGTCGAACAGGCCTACGACGTTGGCGCCCACGGTGCCTTTCGCGAAGCCGTACACAGGGGCAGTGACCGAGGTGTCGTGGATGGCCGAGATGCCGTTCGTCGTGGAGACGGTTATCCCGCCGCCGCAGGTGCACCCGGCGCATTCACCGATCTCGACCTTCGAATCGCGGATGACCAGGCTCTCGGTGCGGTTGACCTCGATGCCGTACGTGCACTCGGTTGGTGTGGGAACGAGGACGGTGACATTATTCATCTCCACGTCCTTGCCGACCAACTGCGGCTGCGGGTTTTGCCCCGAGCCCTGAGTCCAGACATAGATCGGCGAGCCGCCCTCGCGGGAGATGGCGGTCACGTTCTCGATCTTTGCGGACTCGCGTACCTCGATCGCATACGGATCATCGTAGAGCGCACCGAGCGCCTCGATGGTGATGTCCCGGAGATTGCCGCCGTTCATGCGGACAATGCCGTGATACCACTCTTTCCCTCCCTCGTTCACAAACTCAACCGTGTCGAGGCCCTGGATCTTTGTCACAGCCGGACCGGAGCCTGCAACGTCGACATACTGTGGAATCAGGATGTAATTCGACCCGATGTTGTAGACACCCGGCATGATCGTGAGGAGGCAGGTATTGGTGACGGACGGCGTGCCGCACCAGGCGGCGAGGCTCGCCATGGCGGTCACCGGATCGGTGTAGTCGCCGCCGACCTTGGCGACCGTGGCACGCTGTGACGGCGTCGGAGCAGGAGCGGGCTTTCCGGCAGCCAGTGCCGACGTTGACAGGAACACAGCGGCACACAGCAGAACAGCGAGTACGAGGATGCTTCTTTTCATGCAGTAACCCTCCCTTGGGTCTGGAGATACGCCCTCCGGTATGGAGAGCGTGTGAGACTGGCTGAATAAAGCCCCGAGGACCGAATCGGGCAAAGTCTCAAGCTGCGATTAGCAGACGAGAGTATAATTATTCCTTGAGAGATAAGTCAATAAGTTTAGAAACTTATATTTTACATATCTTTCGAGCTGAGGGAGGATTAGCGGGATAGTACGATAGTGCGACAGTGGGGGAGTACGCTAGTACGATAGCCGGATAGTACAATTCCTGCTATAATGCGATTAGTAGCTTGCTATAATGGTTAGGCGGAGCTCATTGACAAAGGAGGAATCGATGAAAACGAGAGTGGGGTTGTGGATTGACCATAGGAAGGCTGTTATCGTGGCTGTTACTGCCAAAGGGGAAGAGATAGGACTGATAATATCGAATGTTGAAAAACAGCTCCGCCGTTCCGGTGATTCCCCTCTGAAGGGATCCTACGAACCGCAGCAAGTACAAGCAGACACGAGCCGCCAGAGATTGTTTACGGGACAGCTCAACATTTACTACGATGCAGTCATTGCGTCTATTCGTGATGCGGAATCTATCCTGATATTCGGTCCCGGTGACGCAAAGAACGAACTCGTAAAACGTCTGAAAAGAAGCAATCTCGGTGGACAAATCGCGGGAATTGAAACAGTCGACAAGATGACGGATCGTCAGATCGCGGCGAAAGTTCGTCAGCACGTTCCCAAACGGCGCCGGCAATAGGACCGGGACGGAACTGCCTAAAAAAGATATTATCGAGAGGGAGGATGAAAT
>JBLNHB010000043.1:0-6383 GCA_050268805.1 bacterium
CCTTTCGTACCCATTTGAGCACCGGTGTCACGTCGCCTTTCTCGATCGCAATCTTTGCGGCAGAGACCACCGGGCCGTCGAGGGTATCGCAGTGGGCATGCGCTCGGCCAGGCAGGGCGCAGATACCGGTAATAAAAATAATGATAATGGTCATGATCCATCTTTTTTCTCGCATGGCAGACCCCCTTTTGTATGAGATTTGTAGGATGCTATCAACACCACCCCTGATATTTTGTTCAATTATATGCCTGTTTGCGCCCGCAATCAATGATCTCCGTCATACGGTAAGAGACGCGCGCTTCATGGTATAGTATTAGTTGCTGCCGGATACTAAACAGAAAATACGTTCGGAGTACTGTCATGCAGGAATACATCGTCATCAAAGGCGCCCGTGAGCACAACCTCAAGAACATCAGCCTGAAGATCCCCCGGGACAGGATCGTCGTGATCACCGGGCCTTCAGGGTCGGGCAAATCGTCCCTCGCCATCGACACCATCTACGCAGAAGGTCAGAGGCGGTATGTCGAGAGCCTCTCCTCCTATGCCCGACAGTTCATCGGCGAGATGCAGAAGCCTGATGCCGACACGATCGAAGGCCTTTCTCCCTCCATCGCGATCGATCAGAAGACCATATCCCTCAGCCCGCGGTCGACGGTCGGGACCGTTACCGATATCTATAACTATCTCCGTGTCTTCTATACCCATGCGGGGACCGCCTCATGCCACCAGTGCGGCAGGGGGATCGCATCGCAGGATACCGAAGCATTGCTCGACAGCATCATGTCCCTCCCGGAGGGAACACGGATCCAGCTCCTCGCGCCGGTCGTCCGCGAGCGGAAGGGCGAGCACAGGGGCCTCCTCGAATCGCTCAAGCGAGAGGGGTTTATTCGCGCGAGGATCGACGGTATCATGTTCGAGCTCTCCGATGAGCTCAAGCTCAACAAGCACAAGCGCCATACCATCGAAGTCGTCGTTGACCGTCTGATCGTCAAGAAGGGGTTCGAGCGGAAACTACAGAACGCGCTTGAGATCGCCCTCAGGTACGGCGACACCATAACCATCAACCTCATCGACCGGAAAAAGGACATCATCTTCAGCAAGAAATTCTCCTGTCCTGAATGTGGGACCGCGTATCCGGAATTGAGCCCCCGCCTGTTCTCGTTCAACAGCAAGATCGGCGCATGCCCTAAGTGCAACGGCCTGGGACACCTGGGAGAAGAATTCGGCGAGCGGGGGAGGGTCTGTGATGAATGCCAAGGGATGCGACTGAGAAAAGAGGCACTGAGCGTCAGGGTCGAGGGGATGAATATCATCGAACTCTCCCGTCTTCCGGTCGGTGACATCTCCCGGGTATTGTCCCGGATCGAAATCACCGAGCGGCAGCGGTATATCCTGAAGAGGGTGATCAGGGAGATCATCGAACGGTTGTCCTTCCTGAGCAATGTCGGTCTCGACTATCTTTCCCTCGACAGGACCATAGCCTCGCTCTCGGGCGGCGAGGCGCAGCGGGTGAGACTGGCGCACCAGCTCGGTTCCTCGCTCACCGGGGTGCTTTATGTGCTCGATGAACCGAGCATCGGTCTTCACCCGTCGGACTGTTCGCGCCTCATGCAGGCGCTCAGGCAGCTCAGGGATTCCGACAATTCGATCCTGATCGTCGAACACGACGAGGACACGATCCGGTCGGCAGACCATATCATCGATATGGGGCCCACCGGCGGAAATCTCGGGGGATACATTATCGCGACCGGAACCCCCGGGGAGCTCTCCGGGAACCCGCAATCGATCACCGGACGCTATCTTTCGGGAGAGCTTTCGATCCCCATGCCGCCTGGACGGAGGACTCCGAAGGATTTTCTCACCCTGCGCGGCGCCAGCGCCTTCAACCTGAAGAACATTACGGTCAGGGTCCCGCTCGGGGTCATGGTCTGTGTCACCGGGGTATCGGGCTCGGGAAAGAGCACGCTCGTCTTTGAAGTCCTTCACCGGGCGCTGACCGCCGGGAAAAAACTCAACGGCCAGAAGCGGGATTCGTGGCGTGAGATCGTCGGCGCCGACAGGATTGACCGAGTCATCTATGTGAACCAATCTCCGCTCGGCAGGAGCCCCCGCTCAAACCCGGCGACCTACACCGGCTTCTTCACGTTTGTCAGGGAACTCTTTGCCCAGCTCCCCGATGCCAGGGTGAGAGGGTACACCTCCTCGCGGTTCAGCTTCAACCTGAAGGGCGGCAGGTGCGAGGATTGCCAGGGAGAGGGCATGATCAAGTATGAGATGCATTTTCTTCCCGATGTTTACGTTCTCTGCAGGACCTGCAAGGGAGCCCGGTTCAATACCGAGACCCTTGCGGTGAGGTATAAGGAGAAATCGATTGCCGATGTCCTCTCGATGACCGTTTCAGAGGCGCTCGATTTTTTCCATCCCATTCCCCATATCAGGCAGAGGCTCGAACTCCTCAATGATGTGGGCCTGGGCTACATACGCCTCGGACAGCCCGCGATAACGCTCTCGGGCGGGGAAGCACAACGGGTGAAGCTCTCGAGGGAGCTTGCCAAGAAATCAGCCGGCGGCGCCCTCTATATCCTCGACGAGCCGACCACGGGATTACATTTCGTTGATATCGGGAAGCTCCTCGGCGTTTTCAACCGCCTCGTCGAGAAGGGGAACACGGTTTTAATAATCGAGCACAATCCTGATATAATAAAAAGCGCTGATTATATCATTGATATGGGTCCCGGCGCCGGGGAAGACGGAGGGCGGGTGATTGCGGAAGGCACCCCTGAACAAGTGGCTCAGATCCACAATTCCATAACCGGCAATTACCTCAGGCGGAAATATTTTGTCCGGGGAGACCGGACAGGGACCGGCAGTCATCAGGTCTGATTCCGGGCAGGGCCTGAGGCGCCCTGTTCAGAGCGAGGTGAGACTTTCATGCAATCGTGGAAGGACTGGAGTATGAAAAAGAGAATAACAGCCGCCGCTGTATCCCTCGGCATCATTCTCATACTCTTCTTTGCCGCCCCCTTCGAGAAGAGATTGTACAGCGATTCCCGCATCGCGATGGACACGGTCGTAACCATCAGTGTTGTTTCACGCTCACAGGAGAAAGCCCAGAAAGCATTCGACACAGCCTATGCTGAGCTGAACAGGCTCAGTGGCCTGATCAATTTCTACTCCGACAAGAGCGAGATAAGCGCGATAAACAGGAGCGCGGGATTGAAAGCGGTAAAGGTCTCTCCCGACACGCTGAACCTCATCAAGGAATCGATTAAAGCCTCTGATACGACGCAGGGAGCATTCGATCCGACCACAGGCGTCATGACCATTCTCTGGAATTTCCCGAATAAAGTAAAACCCGAAGACAAGGAAATCCGGTCGCGCCTCAATCTCGTCTCCGCCAAAGATATTGTTCTCGATGAGAAGAACGGCACGGTCTTTCTCAGGAAAAAGGGGATGATGATCGATCTCGGCGGCATTGCCAAGGGGTATGCCGCCGACCGGACCATTGAGATCCTTTCTTCGCTCGGGGTGAAGGCAGCCCTTGTTTCTGTTGCCGGCGATATCCGGGGCTATGGCGTGAAACCCGACGGCCAACCCTGGAAAATAGGCATACAAGACCCCAGACCCCAGAAGCCCTCGAACAATGTCATGGCCGCGCTCTCTCTCAAGGACCGGGCCATATCAACATCAGGTGATTACCAGAGATATTTTGAGATCGACGGGGTCCGGTACCATCACATCCTCGATCCGAAGACCGGCATGCCGGCACGGGGATGCCAGAGCGTGACGGTCCTTGCAGACAGGGGTGTGACAGCCGACTCACTCGCGACCGGGGTGTTTGTCCTTGGCCCGAGGAGAGGGCTTGAACTTCTCAAGAAGCTCCGGTATGATGGTGTCATCGTTGATGATAACGGTCAGGTCTTCGTGACCGAGGGACTGGGAAAAGATATTGAGATCAAGAGAATTAATCAGTAGACTCACGCCTGCGGACACCGTTCTTCTCGCTCTCCTTCTCGCACTCTCCCTTGTCAGCCTCTTCTTTGTAAAGGATGTTCTCCCCCAGGGCTCTGAAGTCATCATCGAGGTCCAGGGCAAACAGGTCTATTCCCTGTCCCTGAATGAAGACAGGGTCCAGGACGTTTCCGGTCCCCGGGGGATCACGGTTATTGAAATTAAGGACAGAAGGGTGAGGATAGCTCAATCACCCTGCCAGAACAAGATCTGCGAGAAAGAGGGATGGATACACCATGGCGTGATTGTTTGTCTTCCGAACCAGGTGGTCGTTCGGGCCGGTACACAGGCGGATGGTCCTCGGTCAATAGATGCAATCACCGGATAAGCTCAGGATCGCCCTTCTTGCCGCGTACGCCATAGCGCTTCATGGGTTTGAACGGCTCATTCCGACCCCGATCCCCTGGATGAGGTTCGGGCTCGCGAACATCATAACCCTGACCGCCCTCGTCCTCTACGGCATGAAGCCGGCAATGACCATTACCCTGATCAGGGTCATTATCGGGTCCTTTCTGACCGGTACATTCCTCGGTCCCGCCTTTGTGCTCAGTCTCGGCGCAGGCATCGTGAGCACCCTTGCGATGGGTATAACACTGAGACTTGTTCCGGCCCTCTTCGGTCCGGTCGGAATCAGTCTCATCGGCGCCATGCTCCACAACATCACCCAGCTCTTTCTCGCGTACCTGATTTTCATCCGGAAATTCGAGGTCGTTGTCATCCTCGCGCCCATTCTCCTTCTCGTCGGGACAGTCACCGGAGCGCTGAACGGGATCGTCTCGGGCATGCTCATTCAGGGATTGACGAAATCAGGCGAAGTATCATTTACCGAAAAAGTCTCGTGAACAGTATTCAGGATCATGTAGGGCAGATCGCTCGACATATCACCCTTGTTTTGGTATACTTCACCCATCAAGAGCTCAATCAGAGGTTCCCCGAGCATGGAAATCAAATGTCCCGTTTGCAGGAAGGCTGTCGACTGGGAGAACAATCCATGGAAGCCCTTCTGCTCTGAGCGATGCAAGCTCATCGACCTCGGCGCATGGGCTTCTGAGGAGTATTTCATTCCCGGCAAGAAGGAAGAGGAAGAGGACGAATCCGGAACCGATAGAGAAAAGAAGGAGGACCTCAAGACATGGTCAGAGTAGCAGTTGCGGGTGCAGCAGGAAGGATGGGGAGCCGCATAGCGACACAGGCGGTGGAGAATCCCGCGATAGAGCTCGTTGGCGCTTTTGAGCGGAGTGGGCATGAGAAGATCGGAGAGGATATCGGAACGGTCATCGGCATAGGAAAGACAGGGGTAAAACTTTCCGGGACTGTCGATGAATCGATGAAAGACGCCGATGTGGTGATCGATTTTACCGCTGTCGAGGCAACGCTCGATAACCTGAAGAAGTGCTCTGCCGCAGGCAAGGCAATGGTGATCGGCACCACAGGATTTTCTGCTGACAAGAAAAAGGAAATCGAATCGCTCACCAGAAACATCCCGTGCGTCATGGCGCCCAATATGTCTGTGGGCGTGAACCTGCTCTTTAAAGTCCTCAAGGATGTGGCACGGGTTCTCGGTGACGATTATGACATCGAGATCATCGAAGCCCACCACCGGCTCAAGAAGGACGCTCCGAGCGGCACAGCGCTCAAGCTCGCCCAGGTCGTTGCAGAGGCAATGGGAAGAAACCTCGACGAGGTCGCTGTGTATGAGAGAAAGGGCCTGATCGGCGAGAGAAAGAAAAAGGAGATCGGCATACAGACGATCCGCGCAGGAGACATTGTGGGCGAACATACCGTCCTCTTCGGAACAGTCGGCGAGCGGGTGGAGATAACCCACAAGGCATCGAGCAGGGACACCTTTGCAAAGGGAGCGATGAGGGCCGCGTTATGGGTGCATGGAAAGAAGCCCGGACTCTACGACATGATGGATGTACTCGGTCTTAAATAGATCGTGTAGTGAAGAGCGAACGGCTAAAACCTCCAGGTTACACCGCCGCCAGGAGTGCCCGCACGTTGATAGACACTGAAGGTTTAAGTGATATGTTCTTATAGAGGGCGGACGATGGCCGTGCTCGTCCGATTCCAAAATTCGGCTATCCTTCAACAATCGAATACTCGTTCCACATGTACCAGTTGCCCGAATCATTGATGTAGGAGAGGGTGTTTTCGAGGATCTTGTAGTGCTTGTCTTCCTCATAGGAGAGTCGCTCAAATAACTTCTTTTCCTTTTCCTTTTTCGCCTCTTTGGCGGCCTTTACATAGTAATCATGGCCCTCTTTTTCCATTTCCATCGCTATTTTCATGGCGTTCTTGTCATCCGTCGTGGCGGAAAGCCGCTTCATCATCTGGTCTTTGAGCGTCTCGAAGATTGATTTCATGTTCTT
>JBLNHB010000044.1:0-5954 GCA_050268805.1 bacterium
CTCAACAGGCTCTTTGTGGAATGGAGTCCACGGGAGGAGTTTGTCTTGAGCCAGGGGGGTAATCTCATGGGTAACAGTAAGCCTATCTCACATGCTTTGTCAAATAGGTGCTTCTCTTGGAATTTACCATGGGAAGTTCAGCATCACGGGCCTGTCAGTTGAAGTTCATGCATAAGAAATGGTACCATTTATATGGTGAAATACTATGGAGGTAATTTATGTATAGAACGACCATAACTTTGCCCGGTGATCTCATCGATGAGCTTATGTCGGAAATACAAGCAAAGAGCAAGACTGATGCTGTCATCAGGGCCATTAAGGATGAAATTAAGGCCAGGAAGAAGGAAAAAATCAAATCGATGGCGGGCAAAATGGAGTTTACAAAATCTGCCGCTGGATTGAGACACAAGGACAGAAGACTTGGGTAAGGTGCTGGTTGACACCTCAGTATGGATTGAGTTCTTCCGGAAGAGAGAACCGTACTTTAGTATTGTCACCGAATTGATGGATAATGATGAAGTGTGTTGTGTAGGAATTGTTCTCGCTGAACTACTGCAAGGTTCTAAATCTGAAACAGAATTCAATACGATTAGAGAATTCCTTCATGTGTTTATTTTTCTTCCCGAAACGGCAGACGGATGGGAAAGAGCAGGGGAGTTGTCCTTTGCATTAAGCAGGAAAGGAAAATCAGTAAGTTTGTCTGATTGCTATATCGCTGCTGCTGCAAAAACACATGGTGTGAAGCTCTTGACCCTTGATAAACATTTTGCCGCAATTCAAAAAGAAACCTCATTGAACCTCTATACCATCTAACATGCGCTGCGGAGCCGATGTTTCAAGGAAAATGAATCTTTGTGCCGCGAACTCAGCAAGAGAAATTCATTACGAGTCGTAAGGCAATTTTATGAACAGTGCTCTTTAAAAAGTCTTGTGATATCTCTTTGCATTCCCACGGAATACCATAGCCTTGCCTCAGAGATGTTCCTTTTGAGAAAGATGCACTCATTCTCTCAATCAATGAAGAAAATCATTCATATTTCATAGTCTGCGTTGAAATTGTTATACTCTCCTATGGAATTTACCAAGCTCGTCGAGATCATGGCTGCTTTGAGAGGCGAGAAGGGATGCCCGTGGGACAAGGAGCAGACGAGGGAGTCGCTCAAGCCCTTTCTCGTGGAGGAGACCTACGAGGTCATCGAGGCTATCGATGAGGGGGATCCCCAAAATATAAAGGAGGAACTCGGCGATCTCCTCTTCCAGATCATCTTCCACGCCCAGGTCGCGAAGGAGAGGGGAGAGTTCGACATCAGCGGCGTGATCGAGGGAATCGGAATGAAGATCATCAACCGCCATCCCCATGTCTTTGCCGGAGAGACATGCGAGACACCGAAGGACGTTCTCAAGCGGTGGGAGCAGATCAAGAAGGAGGAAGGGAAACAACGGGAATCGATCCTCGAGGGAGTGCCGAAAGACCTTCCGTCACTCCTCAGAGCGCACCGCATCCAGGACCGCGCATCGAGAGTGGGATTTGACTGGAACAAGATCGATGATGTGGTGAAGAAGCTGGACGAGGAAATCGGCGAATTCAAGCATGCCCTCAAGGGCAGTACAACCACCGAGATTGAAGAGGAGCTCGGCGATATATTTTTCGCTCTCGTCAACATCTCCCGCTTTGTCGGGATCAATCCCGAGGACGCCCTCAGGAAGACGATCAGCAAGTTCATCAAGCGGTTCCGTCATATCGAGATCACCGCTGCCGAGCGGGGAACAAAGTTGTCGGAGATGAGCCTTGAGGAGATGGATGCGCTCTGGAATGAAGCGAAGAGTGAAAAATAAGGCACTGTTTTTGAATGGTTTCTCCACGAAAAATCTCTTGACATCACCCCAAAAGAATGGTATAAAATGACCAGCCTGTGTTGATCAGGTTTACTATCCGCAGCAGTATGTTTTGACGCAACAGATCAATGCGTATCATGCTCGGAGAAAAAAGGAGGCCTCAGAAGTATGTCGTATCGCGGCACAGTGAAGTGGTTCAATGACGCAAAGGGATTTGGGTTCATCACGCAGGAGAATGGTGACGATGTTTTCGTCCACTATTCATCGATTCAGGGTGACGGGTTCAAGAGCCTTGCCGAGGGACAGAAAGTCGAATTCGACATCGTACAAGGCGACCGGGGGCCGAAAGCCACCAACGTCGTTAAAGTAAGCTAAATAGAAAAGGGGACTGCCAATGGCAGCCCCCTTTCAATCCCCTGAGAAAAACTTCTCTCCCATCAGGATACTATCCCCGAGAAGCCCGGACAGTGGCAGCGCATCGCCCCTTTGTGCGGGAACATTCCATAAGGATTCTTGACCTGCGAGGACCACGCGCATGCTTCCCATAACCATCCGTGAAATGAGAGAGGATGACATAGCCGACGTGCTGTCCATCGAGATCGAAAACAGTCCTTCGCCCTGGACCCGGGTGGCCTTCTATGAAGAACTCTGCAAGCCCCACTCTCTCGTTCGGGTTGCGGTCTGCCGGGGAAAGATCGTCGGATACATCTGTGCATCCCTTGTCATCGACGAGGGACACATACTGAATCTCTCTGTCCACTCCATCTTTCGGAGGATGGGGATAGCGAAGAGACTGGTGCATGATGTCCTGTCATCCCTGCGAGAGAAAGGTTGTACAAAAATATTCCTCGAGGTAAGGGCAAGCAACAGGATAGCGATTGAGGTCTACTCGAAGTTTCATTTCATCGTGACGGGGAGAAGGCGCGATTATTACCGCAATCCTCTTGAAGACGCGATTCTCATGGAGTATACATTTCCCGGGGAGTAGGACGTTTATTCTCCCGTGCACTCACTGTCCGGATGAACGAATTACTTCCAGACCCCTGAAATCTCAAGGCCGCAGGAGCGGCATGCGCCGTCGGTGAGGTTGTTCTTTCGGATGGAGTATCCCATCCGCTCGATGAGGAGCGATTTGCATCTAGGGCAATAGGTATTCTCGCCTGCCTCACCCGGAACATTCCCCTCATACACAAAGGAAAGTCCTGCCTTGAAACCGATCTCCCGGGCCCGTTTCAGGGTTTCAAGGGGAGTTCTCGGCTGGTCAAGAAGTTTGAAGGTGGGATAGAACTGTGTGACATGCCAGGGCATGTTCGGGTCGACAGAGCGGATGAATTCGGCAATCATCGTGAGGACCTCGGTTGAATCATTGTGCCCCGGTATCACCAGCGTGGTGATTTCGACCCAGACCCCGCCTTTCCTCATCCTTCGAATGGTCTCTTTGATCGGCTCAAGATGCGCGCCGCAGATTTTCGAATAGAATGTTTCGTCTCCCTTAAGGTCGATGTTGTTCCCGTCGAGGTAGGGGATAATATAGTCGGCGCTCTCCGGTGTCATGAACCCATTGCTCACAAAGACGTTCTTTATCCCCTTCTCCCGTGCGAGCTTTGCGCAGTCAGAGGCGAACTCCATGAAGATCGTGGGCTCGGTGTAGGTATAGGAGATGCTCGCGCAACCGTGCTGTTCCGCCGCTGCGACAACGGCGTCCGGTGAAGCATCCGAACCGAGAATATCGCCGCCGTGTTCTCTCGGGTACTGTGAAATTTCATTGTTCTGACAATGTCTGCACATGAAATTGCAGCCGACGGTCGCGATCGAAAGGGACTTTGATGCAGGAAGAAAATGGAAGAGCGGCTTCTTCTCGATGGGATCGATATTCATGGAAACAAGCTTGCCGTAAACGAGGCTGTAGAGCGTGCCATCCCTGTTTTCCCTCACAAAGCAGATTCCCCTCTTTCCATTCTTGATGGTGCATTCATGCGCGCACAGGTGGCACTGCACCTTCCCTTCGGGGAGTTTGTCGTAGAGTATCGCCTCCTTCATGGTTTTATTATATCACGGAAACATGAACAGGGCCCGGAGAGGGCTTACCGGGCGGATGCGGCGAAACAGAAGGACAGAAAGCCTTCGGTATCCGAGAGGTCGGAGAGCACAAGGTCGGCTCCTGTTTTCCGCAGGGATTCATAGCTGTATGGGCCGGTTGCAACTGCTATGGAAAGGGCGCCGTAGGGCTTTGAACAGGATACATCCCGGGGAGTGTCGCCGACGACGACGCAGTCGCCGTAGCCGACCGGTTGCGCTAATAGTGATTCGAACTTTTTCACGGCCACAGGCAAAAGACGGTCTCTGTCCTCGTCATCGCTGCCGAAGGCGCCGGTTTTGAAGTATTTCTTCAGCCCGAGCGCCTCCAGTTTGATGGTCGCCCCTTGTTCAATATTCCCGGTGAGAAGACCGATATGGCAATGCTCTGTCTCCTGTAATCTCCGAAGGGTCTCGACGATCCCCGGTTTCACGCTCTTCTCCCTCTGCTGTATCTCGATCGTGAGGTGATGCACGTATCTCGCCAGGACCGCCGGTATTGCGCCATTGTCCGCATGAATACCGTGGGCACGGCATCCCTCCCTGATAATCTGCGGATCGGTCTTGCCGGCCATCGGGATTCCGCTGAAGCCGTTCCTGATGGAGAAGACGTCCTCGAACGCGAGATCGAGCGAACTCGTTCCTGCGCCTCCGGAATCCATGAGTGTGCCGTCAATGTCGAAGAGAAAGATTCTGTGCATTGTTTATTCAACACCCCTCACCCGAACCCCTCCCCACAAGGGGAGAGGGCTTCTCCCTCCCTTGATGGGAGGGATGAAAATAGGGTGATAAATCCGAAGGCAAGAATGCCTCCGATCAAGTATCTTAATTATATGGACACCACACATTCCGGGTCAACAGCGCCGCTCCAGTGGGCACAAACAATTGCCGAGGCACGAGAAATCCAGAGAGCGCTCCTTCACAAAGTAAAAATCAAACCTCTGAAAAAGGAGCCCAAAGGGATTGCAGCGGTAGACGCCGCCTTTACCGGGAATAAGGTTGTCGCCGCCGCCTGTCTCTTCACCTTCCCCGATATGATCTTCATAGAGGAGTCCTTCGCGGTGCGGGACATTCTGTTCCCCTATGTGCCGGGATACCTCTCATTCAGGGAGGGCCCCGCAGTCGTCGATGCCTTACAGAAATTGAAGCGATGGCCGGACCTGATCATCTTCGACGGGCAGGGTATTGCTCACCCCCGGGGCCTGGGAATAGCCTCTCATATCGGTGTGCTCCTCGATGCCGCAACGATCGGATGCGCGAAGTCCAGGCTCGTCGGCGATTTCAAAATGCCGAAGAAACGAAAAGGTAGTTATGAGCCTCTGGTCTATCAAGGCAGAACCGTTGGATTTGTCCTGCGGACAAGGGAAGGGGTCAAACCGGTCTTTGTGTCACCAGGGCATAACATCGATTTCGCGGATTCTCTCAGGATTGTCCTTTCCTGCACAGGCATATATCGCATTCCCGAGCCGCTGCGGCAGGCAGATGCGCTCTCCAGGACGCTGAAGAGGGAAGGGGGGGACAGGGACGACCCATGGAGGGGGAAAGGGTCGTCCCTGCGTGAGACAAAGCGGATTATTTGATTTTCTTAATAAAGTGACTCACCGGGATTGCAGGCAGGGTGAGGATCTGCACAGAGCCTCTCGCGCCGAGTTCAACGGACATTTTCATGACCGTGTCGTTGTCGGGCGCTTCCACGATGCTCACAAAATCATAGGGGCCGAGCACCGCGAACTGGTCCTTCACCTTGACTCCCATGGACTCGAGTTCCTTGTTCACTTCGGAAATCCTGCCGGGATTCTGCTTGATGGTCTTTCTTCCCTCGTCGGTCAGGGTGCTGAGAATGACATAGTGCGCCATACGAAGACCCTCCTTTGTTTGAAATGATGTGTGTGTTTCTGCTTTATTTATACACCATCAGGCGAAGGTTGTCAATGAGACAGGGCATTCGGTGATCAGGAAAATCCAGTGCTGACAAAGCTTCGGAGAAAAGGTTAAAATGACTAATTCTATTTTCCGTGAATTTCTCCGCGCGAGACGGGTGT
>JBLNHB010000045.1:0-15027 GCA_050268805.1 bacterium
CCTTTCACAATCTTGACCGCGAGTCTCCGGTGACGGGGACCGTCAAATTCGCAGAAATAGACCGACTGCCATGTCCCGAGCACCAGTCCGCCATTCTCGATGAAGACAAACCCGGATGCTCCCATGAGGGATGACTTGATGTGAGCGTCGGAATTGCCCTCCCGGTGGGCATAGTTGAGGTCCTTGGGGATGAGCCTGCTCATGGTGTGGAGGATGTCTCTCTGGACAGAAGGATCGGCGCCCTCATTGATCGTGATCGCGGCGGTCGTATGGGGAGTGAAGAGAAAGCAGATGCCCTCCTTGACACCGCTCTCCGCGACCTCCTTCTGCACCTCCTCGGTCACATTGATGAACTCGATGCGGCTCCTGCTCTTCACATTGATATAGCGGATCATCCTTTTCCTCCGCCGGCAATTCCTTTTTTTCGGCCGAACACGAATATACTATCATAAAAGTCTTTGTTGATATCAAACTCCACGCGAAGCGCTGTGACACTGTCGGGGAGAATCATCCCGCCGAGCTTGATGAAATCCTTTTCGGTCGTGATGATCATGTCGGCCATGGTCCTGACCGATTCCTGGTACATGGCCTCCATCTCGGTTTCACGGTAGACATGGTGGTCCGGGAACGATTTAAAGCCGACGAGGAGGATGCCGAATTTCAGGAGCGTCTGGATAAAACCTCCCGGATTCCCGATACCGCAGAATGCGTAGATCCGCTTTCCGACGAGGTGCTCCGCGGGAAGGATATCTCCGTTCTGCTTGATGAGCCAGGTGGCTTTGATTGACGCATGATAGAAAGCGGCGTTCCGGCTATAGGGCTTGAGCCTTTCGATGAAACCATGATCCCCGCTCGACCGGGTCACGACAATGGTGTCGGCCCTCCTGATCTCCTTCAGGGGCTCGCGGAGCGGTCCGAGGGGGAAGAGCTTTCCGTTGCCGAAAGGGTCTATGGCGTCGATGAGGAGGATGTTCTTGTCGCGATGGAGGCCCCAGTGCTGGTATCCGTCATCGAGGATGAAGAGGTTTGCGTTCCGGGAGAGGAGGGCTCCCTCATGCCGGTTTGCCGCCTTGATGACCTCGACCCCGTGGAGGCGCTGCGCCATGAGAACAGCCTCATCTCCCGCCTCGAAAGGACTGTAGAGTGGTCCGCTTCCACGGCTGACGAAGACCGGTTTCTTCAGTCGCCCCCGATATCCCCGCGTCAGGATGCAGGGTCTGAATCCTCTCCTCACCGCTTCCTCTGCGAGAGCGATGACAGCGGGAGTTTTCCCGGTGCCGCCCAGCGTGATGTTCCCCACGCTGATGACCGGATGGGAGAGCGTTTTTTTCTTCAATGTCCTGTACCCCCGGGAGACCCGGTATCCCAGGTAGTACATTATTTCAACCACGTTCATTGCGCACCCCTTTTAAGGTAGGGTATCAGTATAGCCATCGCCTTATCAACAGCCCCGCTGTTTTCCCTGAATATCCTGTGAGCGTTGTTCCCGAGAACCATCCTGTTCTCTTCTGAGAGGAGCAGGTCAACAACAATATCATATACCTCGGTGCTCTTTGCAATTCTCGCGGCATTGTTCCGCAAAAACTCCCCCACGAGCGGGAAGTTGTTCATATGAGGTCCGCAGACAATGGGCTTTGACCAGAAGGCCGCCTCAAAGAGATTATGTCCCCCCACCGGAACAAAGCTTCCGCCGATGATGCAGATATCTGCTGCGGCATAGATCCCGGCGAGTTCGCCCAGGGTGTCGACGAGAACAACGGTGTTTTGGATTTCACCGGGCAATCCCGCCAGCCCCGGAGGAGCGGGATCGTGGCGGCTTCCGGCAGGGGGAGGAATTTCCGACCGCTTGATATACCGGATGCCCTTTTCCTTCAAAATATTTTCGACATTGGAAAATCTCTTCGGATGTCTCGGTGCGAGGATGAGATTGATCGGTTGGTGGTCCTGTTTCAGCCGCAGGTATGCATCGAGAATGATCTCCTCCTCGCCTTCATGAGTGCTGCCCGCAACAATTGTCAAACCCCTGAGCAGTCGTGTCCATTCCGGAGCAGTGAGGGCTCCCTGGACATCGAATTTAAAATTTCCTGTCACGTGGATCTTGCGCGGCTCCATGCCCATTGCCCAGATGCGTTCCGCGTCCTGCGATGACTGCATGCCGACCGCCTCGATTGAGGCAAAAACCTTTTTCAGGAAAAAGGTGATTTTCTTGTAGCGGGGAAAGGACCGGTCCGATATCCTGCCGTTGAAAATAAACGAGGTGACCCTCGCCTTGTTCATGGCAGTGAAAAGATTCGGCCAGAGCTCCGTCTCCATGGTCATGAAAACATCCGGGGCCAGGGACTTGATCGCCCTGTTGAGGAGCATTTTCACGTCAAAGGGGAGGTAAATGACTTTCATGCCCTTTGGCGCTTTCTCAAGCGCCATCTGCCTTCCGGTGTCGGTGGTGGTGGAGAGGACGATTGAGCCATAGCCTGATTCCTTCAGTTTCTGTATGATAGGGACTGCAGCCAGCACCTCTCCGACCGAGACCGCATGAATCCATATGACCGGCTTGTTCTTTTTGTCGACCGCCCCGGTATTGCCTAACTTTTCCGCGAGCCAGATTCTCCGCGATCCCTTTGTCCTCTTGAAATACTCGAACGGAAAGACCAGGATGAGGACGATCACGTAGAGGATCGTGTAGAGGAGATTCATTGTCTGTGCTCCGGTAATAACATTCTCTCGCTGCTTCGGGGTCTCTGGTGTTTCATTCTTCTTCTCATTTCCATCCTGCCAGCTCGCCGATGATCGCACCGACCCGTTCGGATGCGTGCTTGTTGTCGAACAGTGAGCGGACCTGTCTGAATTTCCCGAGCAGCAACTCCCGGTGGTGGGTGTCGGTAATCATTCTCTCGACTTCCTGGAAGATGTTCCGGGGATTCGCTTGTTTCTGGAGGAGTTCTTTGATGACCATCTCATTCTGCATGATATTCACCAGGTTGACGTACTTTACCTGCACGATCATCTTGCCCAGGAAATAGGTGAGGGGGAAGAGCTTGTAGACGACCACGAGCGGAATTCCAAGGAACGCCGCCTGGAGCGCGGCAGTGCCTGAGGCGACAACCGCGAGGTCTGACGTGGAGAGGACCTTCACCGACTCTCCGTCAACGAGCCTGACTCCCTGCGAAGCGAGCGCATCAAAATGACTGCCGTACCTGGTCTTGTCCACATTCGGGGCTATGGGCATGATGAGCTGGTAGTCGGGGTAGTGCGGTTGGAACATACCGATGAAGCCCCTCATGACCGGCAGGAGTCTCGACAATTCAGAGTCCCTGCTCCCGGGGAGGAGGGCAAGGACAGGCTTGTCGTTCTTCAGTCCCAGACTATCTTTTACCGCGCCTCTCTTGGAGAGGTCTGCTTCAAACTCCTCAAAAATGGGATGACCCACAAACTCGCATTTCGCATGAGTATCCCGGTAATACTCCTGCTCGAAGGGGAGGATGACGGCGACATAATCCGATATTTCGGCAATGGTGTGTACCCGCTTCCTCCTCCATGCCCAGACCTGGGGGCTCACGTAGTAGAGAATTTTTGCGCCGGTGCTGCGGACCGCCTTTGCGACCTTGATATTGAAATCAGGGAAATCGATGAGGACAACGACATCCGGTTTTTCCGCGGTGATGGTCCGGACCACCGTCCTGAATGTCTCCTTGATCTTCTTGAGCGAGGACACGAGCTCGACGACTCCGAACGCGCCGCTGATCCCTGCGATGATCTCAACGCCCTCGCGCCGCATCCTCTCGCCGCCGACCCCCAGTATTCTGATATCGTTCCAGCGCTTCTTGAGCGACCGGCTGAGGAGCGCGCCATAGAGCTCTCCGGAGCTCTCACCGGTAAGGATAAATACTTTTTTCATTTCGAAGAATGTTTAGAATTTCGGATTGAGAAATTCGAATTATTGTGCCTCGGGATTTCTGCGGCATCATCCACAAGAGGTTGCAATGATAATGCTGCAGATCCGCTCGATATCGTTTTCCTTCAGCTCCGGATACATGGGCAGGGAGAGCACTTCCTGCGCGGCCTTCTCTGCTTCGGGAAAATCCCCCTTTTTATGTCCCAGGAACTCCACCGCCTTCTGGAGATGTATCGGGATGGGGTAATAGACAACGGAGGATATGCCTTCACGCTTCAGTGCTTCCTGGACAGCGGCCCTCTTCGGGCATCTGATCGTGTACTGGTGATAGACATGCCGGTAGCCGGTGTTCTCAGAAGGGCAGAGGACCTTCTTGCCGAGGATCTCGGTATAGAGACGGGCGTTTTTCCGTCTGAGTTCGTTGTACTGGTCGATCTTTCTTAATTTGATCAGGAGGACCCCCGCCTGTATCTCATCGAGCCTGCTGTTGAGGCCGAGACGTTCATGGACATAGGTCACCGAGGAGCCGTGATTTCTGATCGACCGGACGAGGGTATTGATTTCCGGATCGGATGTCACGATCATGCCGCCGTCTCCATAGCAGCCCAGGTTCTTGCTCGGATAGAAGCTGAAGCAGCCGGCCTTCCCGAAGCTCCCGGCTTTCTTCCCGTTGATATCGGCGCCGAATGCCTGGGCAGCGTCCTCGATCACGATCAGGTTGTGCTTGCGCGCGATTCTCAGGATATCATGCATATTGCAGGGGTATCCATAGAGGTGGACCGGCATGATCGCCTTGGTCTTTTCCGTTATCGCCTTTTCGAGGAGGTCGGGCTGTATATTGAAAGAACGGGGATCGATGTCGACAAAGACCGGCTTTGCCCGGCAATAGAGGATCGATTCCACGGTGGCAAAAAAAGTAAAAGGAGTGGTGATTACCTCATCCCCCTCCCCGACGCCCGCAGCAAGCAGCGAAAGGTAGAGCGCATCGGTGCCGGAAGCGACGCCGATCGCATGCTCCACGCCGATATGCTTGGCGATCTTCTCCTCGAGTTCGGAGACATTGGGCCCGAGTATGTACCGGGTGCTGCTGAAGACCTCCTCGGACATCTTTTGTATCTCTTCTCGTATTCCTTCGAACTGCTCTCTCAAATCCACCATCGGAATCATTATGAACCGCTCCTTTTCAGTTGGTCTGTAATCTCTAAGGCGATACTGAGCGCTTCCCGCGCTTCGAGCCCTGATACGAGGGGCCGTGAGCGTGTCCGGACGCACCGGATGAAATCCCTGAGTTCTTCCATGAGCGGCTCCTTCTTCTCCGGTTCGATCACTTCATGCAAGATCTCCATCGGTCCGGATCTATAGTGGCGTTTGATCTGAGCGTGCTGGTAATCGAGGACGATGTGAGAGTCCTTCTGGAATATCTTGAGCCTCCGGATTTTTTCCTGGGAAAGCCTGCTCGCGGATATGAGCGCCGCCATGCCGTTCTCAAAATCGATCCATGCCTTGGCGACATCGAGCATGGGGCTGAGCACGGATGTCCCCACCGCCTTGACCCGCACGGGTTTCGAGTTTGCGAGGGAGAGGATAATATCGATATCATGGATCATGAGATCCAGCGTGATGTCCATGCCCGCAGCGCGTTCGAGAAAGGGGGAGATCCGCTCAGCCTCGAAAAAGACAGGGTGGGTGAGGAGCCCTTCGGCACGGAGAACCGCGGGATTGAACCGCTCGAGGTGACCGACCTGGAGGATGCAGTTCCTCCGGGCGGCCTCATTGATCAGGGTGTCTGCTTCCTGCAGAGTGACGGTGATCGGTTTTTCGACGAGCACGTCCTTCCCATGGTGCAGGCACTTCATCGCGATGTCAAAGTGCAGAGGCGTGGGAGCGGCAATGCTGAGGGCATCGGCATCCCTGATGAGGCTGTCGAGGGCATCATAGGCGGTACAGCCGTGCTGCGAGGCTATTTCTCCGGCCCTTCCTGCGTCGGCATCGAAAATCCCGACAAGGGTTGCCGTGTCGAGCTGGGAATAAATCCGGGCATGGTGCTGACCGAGATATCCGACGCCGATCACCCCGACCTTTACCGTCATCGTTCCTCCCCGCACACGCAGGGGAGACCCTGCATGCCCGACGGTCTCACGGGTGTTCCGGAATTAGAGTTTCTTAGAAACTGCAATAACATGATTGAGCTTGTCCAGTGCATTTTTTGAATCGATGGCCTCGGAAACAATCCTGACCGCGTCCCCCAGATCATCAGTCTTGCCTGCAACGAGGAGCGCTGCGGCGGCATTCATGACAACAATCTCTCTCTTCGGCCCGGGTTCTCCGCCGAGGACCGAGCGGGTTATCCGCGCATTCTCATCCCGTTCCCCTCCGAGGATCGTCTCGAGTGGGTGGCGCCTGAAGCCGAAGTCCTCCGGGGAGAGATACAGAGTCTCTACTCTTCCTTCCCGGTAGCGCGATGCCCTGGTGCCGTCGGTGATCGTGATTTCGTCGAGTCCGTCTTCTCCATGGACGACCATAGAGTCGATGCAGCCGAGGTTGCCGAGCACCTGGGCGATGGTTTCCGTGAGCCTGTCGGTAAATATTCCCACGATCTGTCGCCGTGCTCCGGCAGGGTTGGTAAGGGGTCCGAGGATATTGAATATCGTCCGTATCCCGATCTCGCGGCGCGGCCCTATTGCATACTTCATGGCGGGATGAAAGAGCGGTGCAAAGAGGAAACCAAATCCCGTCTCGAAGAGACACTTTTCGACAGCAGGCGGATTGAGATTGATGTTCACGCCGAGGGCCTCCAGCACATCGGCGCTCCCCGACCTGCTCGAGACCGAGCGGTTGCCGTGTTTTGCGACCGGTACGCTGCATGCGGCAACAACGAGCGCAACGGTCGTCGAAATATTGAACGTGTGGGACATGTCTCCGCCGGTACCGCACGTGTCGAGTACGCCTTCCGGCGCATTGATCCGGGTTGCCTTTTCCCGCATGATCCGGGCAGCAGCGGTGATCTCGTCGACGGTTTCGCCCTTGATTCTCAAGGCGGTCAGAAACGACGCGATCTGAGCCTCTGTTGCCCGTCCCTCCATGATCTCACTCATGCACTCCGACATTTCGCTGTCCGAGAGGTGAATGCCCTGGACCATGAGATTGATCGCTTCTTTAATCATGATTCCCCCCCTTTCTGTTCCTCTCTATCCGGTTTGTGGAGAAAGTCTCAAAAAGTTTTTCAGAAGGTCTTTCCCGCTCCCGGTCAGGATCGACTCGGGATGGAACTGGACACCTTCGATTGCGTACTGCTTATGCCGGACACCCATAATGATGCCGTCCTCGGTCCAGGCTGAAATCTCGAGCACCTGAGGCAGGGTCTCGCGCTTGATGATCAGGGAATGGTAGCGGGTGGCTTCCAAGGGGTTCGGCAGACCGGTAAAGATGGTCCTGCTGTCATGATGGATCATCGAGGTCTTGCCGTGCATCAGGTATGGCGCTCGAATGACATCGCCGCCAAAGGCCTCACCGATGGCCTGATGTCCCAGGCAGACGCCAAGAATCGGGACCTTGCCGGTGAAATGCCTGATCACGTCGATCGAGATACCCGCCTCCTTGGGCGTGCAGGGGCCCGGCGAGATCACGATCCTTTCCGGCTTCAGCTTCTCGATCTCGGCAATGGTGATCTTGTCGTTTCTGAACACCTTCAGATCCTGTCCCAGCTCACCCAAGTATTGGACGAGGTTATAGGTGAACGAGTCATAATTATCGATCATCAACAGCATCAGTCAATCCCCGCTTGAGCTCTTTCCACCGCACGCATCATCGCCTTCGCCTTATTTACGGTCTCCTGGTATTCCAGGGACGGCACGCTGTCGGCCACCACGCCGCCTCCGGCCTGGATGTAGGCCATGCTGTCCTTGATGACGAGCGTGCGGATAGTGATGCAGGTGTCCATATTTCCCGAAAAACCGAAATACCCAACGGCGCCGGCGTACGGTCCGCGGCGTGTCGGCTCCAATTCGTGGATGATCTCCATGGCCCTGATCTTGGGCGCCCCGGAGACGGTCCCCGCCGGGAAGCAGGCGCGGATGACATCATAGGCGTCCTTTCCCGGCGCTAGCCTGCCGCGAACGTTTGAGACGATATGCATGACATGGGAATAGCGCTCGATGACCATGAGCTCGGTTACGCTCACGCTGCCCGCAACACTTACCCGGCCCACATCGTTCCTGCCCAGGTCCACGAGCATGATATGCTCGGCCCGCTCCTTGGGATCGGCAAGCAGTTCCTGCTCCAGGGCCTTGTCCTCGTCCTCGGTGGCGCCGCGCCGCCGGGTACCCGCGATCGGGCGGAGTTCGATCCGCTCTCCTTCGAGCCGCACCATCACTTCAGGCGAGGCCCCCACGACCGTTGTATCACCGCACCGGAGGAAGTACATGTAGGGAGACGGGTTGATGAGCCGGAGGGCGCGATAGATCTCGAAAGGCTCCACCTTGATCCTGGTCTCGAACCGTTGTGAGGGGACGACCTGAAAGATGTCTCCTGCCTTGATGTATTCCTTCGCCCTGAGGACGGCCTGCTCGTAGCGAGCCTTGGTGAAATTCGACTTCAGCGGAGCGGTCCTCCTGGAGTCGTTCCTTCGAACGACTGCCGCCGGGCGGCTCACCGGTTTTCTTAGTTTCTTCACGATCGCATCGATCTTGGCGACTGCCGCGTCGTAGGCTGTCGTGACCGAGCTGCCGTCGATGTGGGCGTTGGAGACCACCTTGATCATGTGGGTGACGTTGTCGAAGATGACGAGTGTGTCCGTGATCATGAAGAAGATGTCGGGGGTGTCGATTCCCGGTTTCTTCCGGTCCGGCATCCGCTCGAAGAACTGCACGATATCGTAGCCCATGAAGCCCACGCCCCCTCCGTAGAATCGGGGAAGAGAAGGGTTGGGAACGGGGCGGTACGCGGAGAGGATGTCCTTCAAAACTTCGAGGGGATCATGGGCGAAGGTCCGTATTTCCTTCTTCCTGCCGCGGATGATCTCGACATTTCTGCCGAAGCTCCTGACGATGAGTGAAGGACGGCTCCCGAGGAATGAGTACCGGGCCCATTTCTCGCCGCCCTCGACGCTCTCGAGTAGGAACGAGTAGTTCCCGTCGTCGATCTTGCGGAATGCCGAGACGGGTGTCTCCATGTCCGCCAGGACCTCTTTGTAGACGGGGATGAGGTTTCCTCTGAGGGAAAGCTTTCTGAATTCATGGCGATCGGGATATGTCATTGTTGACAAAAAAGGGTTTGTTCCTATAGTATGATTTGGTCATTATACCACACGTTATCACGTAATTACCGTTTATGTGCGGGCGTAGCTCAGCTGGTAGAGCACAACCTTGCCAAGGTTGGGGTCGCGGGTTCGAATCCCGTCGCCCGCTCCATGAAAAACGGTAATTGGGGGCTTGGGTTTTGGGATTGGTAATCAAAGGTTTCGTTCGACACGAATCCCCAATCCCTAACCCCCAATCCCCGTTTCCAGAACGGCGGCGTACCCAAGTGGCAAGGGAGAGGTCTGCAAAACCTTTATGCGCCGGTTCAAATCCGGCCGCCGCCTCCATCCCTCCCCGCTGTCCCCTTCCGAAGTATGTTAACGTGATAGGGCATTCCGATCTCTCATCTCCGGACTTGGTGTATTTCTATTCCTTCCCGGACAGGAGCGTTACCTGCTTTGGGGGGAATGGGTAGGAAGGTCGGCGGGGGCTGACAGAGAGTGAGCTCACCGCTTCAGGCCGGAGAGGGCATCATGTGGCATTGCTTCCCTCGGCGAGGATTTCCTCGAGTACCGAGAAAGACAAGCCCTTGTCCCTCAGGTAATCCTTTTCGAGCGTCTCGATATAGAACCGGTCAAGGCCGCTGTTCTGGAGAAAGTCTTCCCGGGTTTTCATGTCCCTGTTCTGAATGACTTTCGGCAGAACATGGTTGATGTAGAATGCCTCCTTCTTGATGTCGAAGACGACTTTTTCGAAGATCCTTTCGGGGACATCGGTCTTAAGGCCCTTCTGTGCGAGAGCCGTTTCGATTTCCTTTCTGAGCCCATCCCTTCCGGACCTGGTGTCGAGCCGGGGATAAATGTCCTTGATTCTGTCCTTGAGGATCTTCAGAATGAATTTATACATCCTCTCCTCGTCGGTGAGTCTCTTCAGTTCCGTCATGACATCCCTGACCGAGGAATCACCGCTGATAATCCGGTAGAGCCCCCTGAAGATGGCATCGATCCTTTTCTTGCCGAAGGAAGTGATGTATCGGTTTGCCAGGAACTGCTGTGCGAAGATTTTTTCAAAAAGGCCCTGCTGGAGCTGGTCGAACTCTTTCTTGTTGCCGATAAGGCTCCTCAGGGCATCCTCGGTGATCTCCATCTTTTCCGTAAAGGCGATGTTGTTGAGGAGCGAAGAGACATTATCATAGCGGTCGAAATAGGTAAGGATACCGCTCAGTTCCTCAAAAATGGTGAAATCGTTCGTCTCCCTCACGAGTTCGTCGCAGACTTTTCCGGCATCAAGGACGATCTGCTCAAAGGCCATGTCGCTCTTTTCATGCGCCGTGTGTTTTGCTTTGAGGAGCCTGACGATATCTTCCTTGATAATGTGCTTCTTTAAGTTGGGATCCTTGAAAAAGAGGTTCTCGAATACTCCCCTCGCCTCTTTGAAGTAGTCGGGCTCGTACTCATCGGAGAACTTTCTGTCCCTGAGAAGATGGGTATCGAGGGTGTCGAACAGGATGGGGGGTATGTTGTTCCTGATGCCGAGAGTGCGGAGCCTCCTCAGTCGCGCGAGTTCTGAGGGATGAAACATGTCATGCTTTCCTGCATCGATGAGGATGTCCCGGTACTCGTCCACGATGGTCTTGTTCTCGGGGTGACGGTACATGACGTCTATTTTCATCCGTTCCATCTGGTACTCGTCGATGTTGTTTTTCCGAACAATTTCATCGAGGAGGAGCTGCTTCTCCATGCCGATTGCCCGGTCCTGGAGATAGAAATCCCTGAATACCGAATACAACTCATTGTTGTTCCGGTGGATCAGCTTGAAAATGAAGATGTTTGCGTGTTCCTCACGGATGGAATTTCTGACTCCCTGGATGAGCTTTGCACAATCCTCGTCCTCGATCAGGGACGTTCTCTTGAGGAATTTCCCTACGGCCTTGAGGATCTCCCGCTGACGGGCCTTGTTGCTCCCTTTGAAGTCTGAGGTCACGAGGAAATAGTAATTGGAGACCGCGTGACCGAGAAAGAAGAGTTTGTAAAATGTCTCGATGCCCTCAATGTTGTCGGTAAACACGATATTGCCCTCATTGCCGGTGTATGCCCCGAACATGATGAGCCTGTTGACCACCTCTTTCCTCACGGTATCGTCCGGGGGTTTGTCGACGCCGAACATGTACTGGCAAAAGTTACCGCCATATCCTTTATACTGTACCCCCTGGGTGTTCATGATGAATTCATTGCCTCGGGCGAAAAAGCGGACCTGGGAAGGTGTGTCTTCGTAAAAGATGGTTTTCGAGACGTCTTCACCGACAATGTAGGTGAAATAGTCGATTTCACCGATACTTCCGTTGATTCTCAATTCCTGAATCATATGAAAAATGATACCATAAATTGTTGCCTTTTCGGACGCGGAACAGGTCGTATGTTTGAAAGAAACGCTTCTGCTATTATAGAAAATGCAGAGATCAACGAGAACATTTCCTCAATCGTATCGGGCCCTGCGGGTAAGTGTCTTTACGGTTTTCATGGTGATCCTGGCATCCTGGTGGATTGGTGTTCGTCCGCTCCCTGCCCAGGATGCACATATCGAGGCAGCGAGGCAGGGTATGGTTTTTCTCGCTGAGGGGAAGTTCGGCGATGCCGAGAAGACCTTCACGCGGCTCATAGCGGAGAATTTTCTCCTGAAGGACTTCGCACTTCTCTGGAGGGCGCGCGCGTATGAGCAGATGGAGGACTACGAGCATGCCCTCGCGGATATCGCTGCGGTCGGGGAAAAATATCCTGATTCTCCTGCTCTCCAGGACACCCTGAAGCTCGCAATTGCTATCTCCCGTGAGCAGAACATGAATGGCCGCGGTACGACGGCTGCCTATGAGGCATACCGTGCGCACTATCCCGATGACCGGTCAATTCAGTATGAATATGCGCAGTTCCTGAAGGGCCAGGGGATCGACGAAGAAGCCGCCAGGATTCTCCGGAGACTCTACATTGATGGCGCAGAGTTTTCGGAGGAAGCCTCCCGCCAGGTTGATACCGCAGGACTGGATGTAAAAGACCTTGTGCAGAGGGGGGAGAATCTCCTGGGGCAATGGAAATTTGCCGATGCAGAGGCGACCTTCAAGCAGGCGCTTCCTGCTGCTCCGGAAGAGCTGAAGGATGAGATCGGCGAGAAGATCGCCTTGTCTGAATTCAGGCAGAAGAAATACATCACATCTGCCGAGAAGTACGGCCTGCTCAATGACCGGTACCTGGAAGCGGTCTCGTATCTGAGGACAGGCGACATGAAGAGGTTCACCGAAAATATCGAGGCGCTGAAGGCCATGCAGGACCCGAGGAGGGGAGCCCTCCTCATAGCGCTCGCCGCGGAGAAGAGGCGGGGTGGTGCAAGCGGTGAAGCTCTTGCAATTCTCAGAGAAGCGCGCACTGTCTCGCCTTTTCAAGAACAGGCTCTGTGGGAGACCGGATGGACATACTACCTATCCGGAGATTATGCATCCTCCCTCGAGACCTTCAGCGCACTGTATGACCGGTACCAATCCAAGAAGTATCTCTACTGGATGCTGCGGAGCACCGGCAAGATGTCTGCCGATCCGATCGATAAATACCGCGACCTCTGTCTCTCGGAGAGGGACTACTATGGATTTCTCGGTTGCGTCCGTTCCGGGGAGAAGATGAAGAAGATTCTCGATACCGGAGACGGGCAGAAGACAGACATGCCACAACTTGACCGGTACCGTATGTTGAAAGCCCTTGGCCTGCAGGAAGAGGCAGTGCGGGAGCTCACCAGGCGCGCCCGCGCATTTGCAGGTACTGATCAGATGATTCTCTACGGCAGGGAGCTCAGGGAGGTCGGCGAGTACCGGGGCGCCATAACGGTTGCCGCACGGCTTCCCTATAGTGATGAGACCCATGGGCTCCTCTATCCCCTGGCATATTGGGACATTGTCCAGGAGGCTTCCCGGCGATTCAGGGTGAACCCTCTTTATGTCCTGTCTATTGCCCGCGAAGAGAGCAGACTCGACCCCGGGGCCCGTTCGCCTGCGGGCGCCGTCGGGCTCATGCAGCTCATGCCCGAGACTGCGGGCCGCCTCTCGGGCAAAATCAAACTTCCTGTTCCGAAGAAGGACCAATTTTTTGATGTCCAGACGAATATTATGCTCGGCGCATACTATCTCGAGGCCCTCCTCGACCATTACCAGTCCTTCGCCCTTGCGACCGCCGCCTACAACGCGGGGGAGCATGTGGTGCAGAACTGGATCGAACAGGTTCACTACAGCGAAGCCGATGAGTTCATTGAGGACATACCGTATCAGGAGACCCGCAATTATGTGAAGAAAGTTCTGACAACGTTCTCCCAGTACCTCCGCGCTTCACCGGAAGGGGATGCAGAGTATGACCTCATCAGCACGATCGGGATCTCATTCAGTCAGAACCGGAGACAGTAGTCCCCTTGCGTTCGTCTCCTCATTTCCCCTTTTATTTTTTGCTCTTACCATTTATAATACAATGAAATTTGTGGGTCCCACGATTCCCGGGTGCCCCCGCTGAACACGATGCAGGTTGGATACAACACAAACATTCCCTACAAGGGGAAGGTCTATCATGTCCAGACCGAGGATACGGGCATCGAGAGCTACCACATCATCTCACTCCTCTATTTTAAGGGTGCTATCCTGGTATCGAGAAAGGTAAGCTACGCTCACCTCAAGGGACTCCCTGATTTCAAGGAAAAAGTCCGCGAGTTCATGAAGGAGCAGCACAAGAGCCTGATCAAAGAGCTCATCAACGGTGATTTTGCCAATGATATATCCGAGGAGAGCGACCTCCGGGACAAGGGAGAGACCAAGGAACAGGAGATGAAGAGTCTCGACGATATCCTGATTGACTATATTCTCAAGCAAGCAACAAAACAGTGATCACCTTTAACGGCATATCGAAAGTGTACGAAACCTATGCTGCCCTCAAGGACATCAATCTCCAGGTAGAAAAGGGGGAGATGGCTTTTGTGACCGGACAGAGCGGCGCCGGAAAGACGACACTCCTCAAGCTCATTTACCTTGCCGAGCGGCCTGATGCCGGCAATATCGTGGTGGCAGGATTTAACTCAGCGACCATCCCCGAGAAAGGCATCCCGCAGCTCAGGAGGAGCATCGGGGTTGTCTTTCAGGACTTCAAGCTCCTTCCCAACAAGACGGTTTTCGATAACATCGCCCTCGCCCTGAGAATACGGGGTATTGCCGAATCCGAAATAAAGGACCGGGTCACCGGAGCGCTGAAACTGGTAAACCTCAGGCACAAGGCGGAGAGTTATCCGCTCACGCTCTCGGGCGGCGAGCAGCAGCGGATCACCATAGCGCGGGCGGTTGTCGGTGAACCGATTGTTCTCCTGGCGGACGAGCCGACAGGGAATCTCGACGACATGAACGCCCTGAATATCATGAACATCTGCAGGGAGATCAATGCGAAAGGGACGACGATCCTGATCGCTACCCACAACCAGGCACTGTTCAGGAATACGGGACTCAGGGTCTTCACCCTCGTTGACGGCGTCCTCGTGAAGGAGGAGGCAGGCTGAGATGTATTCGCTGAAGATCGCCATCAAGAGCCTCATGAGGGAAAAGTGGATCAATCTCCTCACCTCCCTGACCATAGGGCTTGCCCTTCTCGTCCTGTCGGTCACCGTCTTCTCCGTCTATAATCTCGGGGCGATCGCAAAGAAGCTCCCCGAGAAGTTCACCGTCATGGTGTATCTCAAGGATGGCCTGACTGACGCAGACATCGAGAAGATGAAAGTCCAGCTCCAGGGTGAGCGGCTTGTCCAGTCAGCGACCTATATCTCGAAAGAGAAGGCATTTAAGGAACTCAAGGATACCCTCAGGGGCGCTGCGTTTGTCCTCGAGGGGCT
>JBLNHB010000046.1:0-2758 GCA_050268805.1 bacterium
TCATGACAGCGGCGATGGCCGATGAGGGTGTTGTATTCGCAATCCCCATCTCACCCGTGGCAAACATCCTGTACCCCTTCACGGCATATTCATGGGCCAGATCAATGCCGGTTCTCAAGCACCTCATCGCCTCATCCCGCGTCATCGCCGGACCCTTCGCCATGTTCTTCGTTCCATGAACGACTTTCCTGTTCTCGAGACCCTCGGCGCCGCGGAAATCGTAATTCACTCCGATGTCGACAACGATGACATCAGAACCCGCATGCCGGGCGAGGACGTTGATGCCTGCCCCGCCGCGGAGAAAGTTGAAAACCATCTGCGGTGTCACCTCGGCCGGATATGCGCTTACCCCCTCCTCTGCAACACCGTGGTCCCCCGCAAAGGTAAAGACCGCCTTCTTCGGGATGCCGGGCATGGTATCGCCATAAATAGCCACAAGTCTCCGGGCGAATTCCTCGAGCCTGCCGAGGCTTCCCAGCGGCTTGGTGAGATTATCGAGGCGTTTCTGCGCCGCATCTTCAAGATCCTTGTGCACCAATCGTATACTCCTGAGACTCTCTTCGATTCCTGTCATCCTTACCTCCTCCAAGAAAATATTTTCTAGAACGCAAATCCCTAATCCGAAATCCCTTCCTTTATCTTCACCGGAATTCCACTGACGACCATATACACCTGGTCGGCGATCTCTGCAATCCTCTGGTTCGCTCTGCCGGCAGCGTCCCTGAAGGCACGGCCAAGCTCATTGTCGGGAACGATCCCCATGCCGACTTCATTAGAGACAATATACACGCGGACAGAGTGACGCAGAGACTGCAAGGTTTCCACAAGATGATTCATTTCCCGTTCAATATCGAGTCCTCTGTGCATGAGGTTTGACAACCACAGGGTGAGACAATCGATCACCACCACCTGGCATCCGGCCCCGAGAGTGGTGAGAGCGTCAGTAATTCCCACGGGCGCTTCATGAGTTTCCCATACGCCTCCTCGTTCGTTCTTATGATGCTCGATTCTCTCCCTCATTTCGCGGTCGAGAGGCTCCGCGGTAGCGATAAAGAGCTTCCTGCCGTTCCGGTTGAGCGCATCCCTCAGGACGAATCCGCTCTTGCCGCTCCGCGCGCCGCCGGTAATAAAGAGAATCCCCGGTCCTCCCTGTTCACCATGAGCACTCATACATATTCCCTCAGCATCAGAGTGAGATATTCGATAATCGTTGGATAACTCTCCGGCCGGTGGGGATAATCGCATCGGGAGCAATCCTTTACAAGCGTCCCGTTGATCTGGATATATTCGGGCTCCCCCATACAGACCGCATAGTAGAGGGGGCAGTAACAGAAGATGCAATTGAATCTCCCCTTCACCGTGCTATGGCAGGGATAATAGCGGCAATCCCTGTTCTCAAAGAACGAAAAGGCTTCCTCTCTTTTTTCGGTTTGATCGCTCACTGCCCTTCCCTCAGCCGTCTTCCGATATATTCTTTCAGATGGTCCAGAGCCTCCCTGATCTCTCCTGTATCGGGTAGGTACAAAGAAAACCGTTTGATGTAGTCCCGCTCCCTGATGATCTTGAGTGTCGCAGGAAAATTTATGTCAAAGATCCAGGTGAGCTGGAGCAGTTTCACGTCATTGAGTGTCTTTACCTGGGCCAGCGAGACCGTCTGGCCCTTCTGAAAGCATTCAAGAACTTCCTTTGAACATTCCGCAATATCAGGGGCGTTAAAACCCACTGCCGATGCCTGGTCCTCACCGGGGGTTGCGTAGTGCTCGATAAAGACCCTCCAGATGTCGAGCTTGTCCGCATCGCGGATCAGTTTTAAAAACAGCGCCGCATCATGGCCGATGACTTTGGGAATTTTAAACGCGTTGTGAAACTTGACTGCCTGGGTGATGATCTCCTGCTCATGCACGGAAAGCCTCTTCAGAATTCCCGATTCGAGCAGAATCTCAACACCGAGTTCACCATGGTTCACCGAGAGACTGTCTCTGAAGGTCTTGTACTGTGCGTACTGGGGAAACCTGCCGATGTCGTGGAAGAGCGCTACGGTCTCGGCGATGAGCAGTTCTTCCTTCGACAACCCGCTTCCCCGGCCAACGAGGAGGATGTCCTTGCAGACATTCGATGTATGCTGTTCCTTCACCTCGATATTTTTCCGGTCTTTCATTTCCCGCATGGGAAAGGACTTCCCGTATCCTGAGAACCAACGCCTGAATTCGATCAAATCCTGTTCCGTCATATTCTCCTGTCTATGCCTCCACCCGTTTCAGCGCCCAGAGCGCCGAGATGAAAAAAATGATCGAAAAAAATATCAAGACGGCGACGTGCATCGTGTTGATGTCCCCTCCGGTGAGTGAAGCCCTGATAACGCTGTTCGAGTAGGTGAGCGGGAGCATCGCAACGACCGCCTGGAAAATGTCGGGGAGCCTGTCGACCGGGAAAAAGGTTCGGCCGAGAAAAATCATGGGGGTTATGGCGAAGGTCGTGACCGCTGCCTGGCTCGCATGATCGCGCACGACCATCGCCATCGTGATCCCGAGAGCGGCAAAGAGGAACGTGTGAAGGGAGATCGCGACGAAAAAGAACGGATGAAGAAAAAGCTTTACCCCGAAGAGGAGCGCAAACGCGAGGACAACGATTGTGCTGACAAAGCCTTTGAACATGCCGTAAGCCGCTTCCCCGAGAACGATCTCCCGGTGAGAAACCGGCGCGATGAGGTATTCATCGAAGGTATGGAAATAAAAGCGCGCGATGTTGATCTCCTGGG
>JBLNHB010000047.1:0-6548 GCA_050268805.1 bacterium
GATTGCGGTGCGCTCAGGCTTTCGCGAACCCCGCCGCAGGGTCTCCCGGGGCGGCGCCCGCAGGTGAAAATGCTTTTCCCGATGCTACCAAGGAACTCCGGCGGAAGCGGTAACGTCGCAAGAGGTCCGGAATCTTCCTGACTCATCAGGAGCACATTCCCCCTTTGAGAATAAAACTTTTTTGTAAGCCTATTAAAAAAATTAAGTCTTTATTCTATCCCGATTCTTGACAATTAAAACCAGCGGAAAGTAATATAGGGCACTTTTCCCGAGCAAAGGAGGCATCTTTGGAACATACGCCCGTCTTCATCAACATACCCGGAGTTCCTGCATATGTGACCTATTCGTGGCTAGCCATGGTGATTCTGATCGGTGTCTCGCTTCTCGTGAGAAGGTCCCTCAGGCTTGTTCCCTCCGGGACCCAGAACGTTCTGGAGGTGGTTGTCGATGCCATGGCCAACCTCGCTCACGACAATATCGGGCATCACTGGGGTGAGAAGTTTTTCCCCCTCATCGGAACGCTTTTCATGTATATCCTTGTCTGCAATTTCATGGGCCTCATTCCGGGGTTTGAATCACCGACCTCGAATATAAACATGACCGCATCGTGTGCAATACCTGTTTTTCTCGCAACGCACTACTATGGAATCAAAGTGCACAAGTTCAGCTATATCAAACACTTCCTCGGACCGATTCGCTCGATCTTTGCATTGCCCCTTATGATCATGATGTTCTTCATCGAATTGATCGGGCATCTCGTCAGGCCGGTGACTCTTTCGGTCAGGCTTTTCGGCAACATGTTCGCGAAACACATCCTCATCGGCGTGGTTCTGCTCCTTGTTCCCCTCGCGGTTCCATCTCTGGTGCTCATGCTCGGTACATTGGTCAGCCTCATACAGGCTTTTGTGTTTACGCTCCTGGCTTCTCTGTTTCTCGCGGGTGCCGTTGAAGAGGCACATTAATCCAAGATTTTTTTAGAAAGGAGAAAGAGGCGATGAAGAAACACACAGCGGTACTCTTTCTGGCATTGGTTCTGGTTTCTCTCCTTGCCCCCTTTGCGCTCGCAGAGGAGGCAGCAGCTCCGAAAGCCGGCTCTGATATGAAAGCATTGGCGCTCGGCGGAGCAGCCCTCGGCGCCGCGGTCGGCATCGGTCTTGCCGCTCTCGGGACCGGCATCGGCCAGGGCATCGGCTTGAGCAAGGCATGCGAAGGAGTTGCACGGAACCCCAGCGCATCCGGCAAGATCACCACGACGCTCATCATCGGTCTCGCGATGATCGAGTCCCTCGCGATCTATGCCCTGCTCGTTTCGCTCGGCATCCTCATCAACCTGAAGATATTCTTTTAAGATTTTTCAGGCGTCGCATGAAGCACAGAAAAGGCGGGATGATCCATCCTGCCTTTCTGCTTTTTCTGATACTGACGGCGCCGGGGTGTTCCATGGAACCAGAGATTCAAAATATAATCGTCGGCCCTCTCCAGGTGAACTGTTACATCGTCTATGATGAAACGTCTCGGGAAGCTCTCGTAGTCGATCCCGGTGATGAGCCGGACCGTATCATTGACATCATCAAATCCCATGGCCTGAAGATTACGTACATCGTCTGTACTCATACTCATTTCGACCATGTCGGTGCCATCCCGGAGCTGAAACAAGCGACAGGCGCGAAAATAGCGATTCATTCTGAAGAGCGCGAGATCTATTCCGCTGCAAAGGATATAGGAAAGCTCTGGGGTTTTGATCTCGAGCCCCTCCCTGAACCGGACATCTTCCTGAATGAGGGAGATAAAATCAAAATCGGCACATATGCGTTTACCGTTCTCCATACCCCCGGCCACAGCCCCGGCTGCATTTGTCTCTATAGTGAGGGTATTCTCTTCTCGGGCGATACCCTTTTTGCCGGATCGGTGGGAAGGACCGACTTCCCGGGAGGGAGTCTTATCAAACTTAAAGAGTCCTTTCAGAGATTGATGAACCTTCCGGAGAATACTAAAGTATTTTCAGGGCACGGCCCATCGAGCACGATCGGGACAGAAAAGAGGGAGAATTTTTTTCATTCAGAGGTGTAGCGATGCGTGAAAGCTCTTTTGAAGAGGATTATTCTGCTGCAAGAAAGCACTGGGGGTCTTCGGCGAGGAAATCGCCTTCACCTTTTGATCGTGAATAGGAATAGGCAATAGCCCGGCATCCCCGGCAATTGGCCCATCTGCTGCACTTTCCGCACTTCCCCTGATATTTGTTCCTGTCGCGGAGAGCCGCCAAAACCTCCGATGTTGCCCAAACCTCTCTCAATGAATCCTTTCGTATGTTTCCGATAGGAATGTCGAGTCTCCTGCAGGGAGTCATGGTGCCGTCGGAAAGGATGGTGATGCCCGAGACTCCGGCAGCACATCCCCCGAATGCTGTGTAGCCGATATCGGCACCGGCGTTCAAATCCATTTGCGCTGCCACCGGATCGCCTGTCACGATTTCAAGCCCATTAATTTTTTGCGAAAGGAGTGATGAATAGAGTTCCTTTACCCGTTCCTGCGAAAGCAGTTCGTTGACCATTTTCATTCCCCTGCCGGAGGGGACAAGACGGGAAAAGCCAAGCCGCTGGACACCGAGAGAAGCGGCAATCGAAACCATGTCATTCATATGGGGAGCGTTGAGATTTGAGAGGGTGGCATTGAGGGTGACCGGTATCCCGGCATCAATGAGATGCTTTATGCCTTCAACTGATGATCGAAAACTGCCCATGCCGCGGATTGTATCATGGATCTTTTCAGGTCCTTCCATGCTCACCTGGACCCCTTTCACCCCGCGCCCTGCGACGGCGACTGCACGTTCCTCTGTTACGAGTGTCCCGTTCGTGAGAAGGAACATGCCGAAGCCCTTTTTGCCGATGTCTTCGATGATCTCGAACAGGTCTTGCCGTAAGAAAGGTTCTCCACCGGTAATATTGAAGCTGGGGGAAAAAGTGAGCTGATGGGTATCAGACCAGGCGTTCACTGTTTCCGCGACTTCATCGATCACATCCCTGATCTCGGCCAGGGAGAGTTCATCAGCCCGGTTGCCGGACTGGTAGCAGTGCCTGCACCTGAGGTTGCACCGCTCGGTGAGATGCCACTGGACAAAGAAATCAAGGATATCTTCTTCCGGCATGTCTTTACTCTAAATAGAGTTCGATAGAAAATTAAAGGGCAGATACAGCAGTGGGCGGATACATCGAAAAATCCGGATCACTGCCATATCTGCCTTGCATGTTTCGTTGCTGGACCAGCAACTTTCAGCTCTTTCAGGACTTTCACTTCCGGCATATCTTGCCGGGATGTTCCTTTGCAGCTTTCTTGAGACTGCCGAAGAGTGCAGCTTCCTTCTCAAGAACCTCTTTGCTCAAAGTCTTCTTCACCCGTCTTCACCTCCTCTCCTGAGAAGCGTCTCGTAAACCATGAGCCTGCCTGATGTTGAATCTCCCTATCGAATATGAGAAATCGATAGGTTCCTTCTCTATTTAAAGTCTATCAGAATATGGGATATTGTCAAGGCATACACTGAATTTTTCTGCCGCTCAAAACAGGCTGAATTTGAAATATTTCTTGGGATTTTCTTTGATGTCCTTTGTCAGTTCCTTCATTTCCTGGACTAATGCTCTGAGTTCGGTTACGAGTTCCTGATCTCTCGTCGAAGCGCCGAGCAGCCCCTCGCCTCTGTCTATTCTGTCCAAGATCGAGGAGAGGTGGACGGATGATTTCTCGATGTTATCATAGAGTTCAGGCTCTTCCACAAGCTTACGAAGTGTTCCCTGTCCGTTGTTGAGTTTGTTGCCGAACTCTTCGATTGAGGCGGTGGCGGCCGACATCCGGGTATAAAGCGAGGGGTCTTCGATAAGCATCCTCAGCGTCCCCCGAGAGTCCCGAATTTCCTGTGTGGTGAGGGAGATATTCCGCGCAGCATCCTTCAACTCATTGTAGAGGGAAGGGTCTCTGATGAATTTTGAGATGGTGCCCCCACCGCTCTCAATCCTCGTTACGAGTCGTTCGAGTCTTGCCATGAACTCCGTCAATTTCTCGATCGACATGGCGCTCGTGGCCATAATATCGGTGAATTCGATTTCACTTTCACCCTCGATCAGATCTCCGGGACCGATGGGCGCGGCAGGCGATGAGCCCGGGTTCAGGTCAATGTATTTGTCGCCGAGGAGCCCCATGGTGAGAACGCGCACCTTTGCATCCTTTCTCAGGAAACCGAGCGTATGCTTACGTACGGAGAGCGTCACGGCCGTCCCATAATCCGGATGGAGGCTGATGGCCTTCACCTTGCCAATCTCGACCCCGGACAACCAAACCGGCGCGCTCTCTCTCAGCCCCTTCACATCCCTGATTTTTGCCGTTATCTCAACCCTTGGAGAAACGATGTTCTCAATGCTCCCGGCAAAAAACACGGTAAGAATAAGGATCGCGATGCTGACCGTTATCACGAGGCCGACTTTCAATTGAGACCATGCGAGTTGTTTGTTCGGTTCAATCATCTCTGTTTACCTGCACTCCAGTTCCCGGAGGAAGAGTTGTATGTCGGGAATTATTGAGAGGAGCAGCTCCTGCCTGTTCCCATCAAACAAGATCCGGCCGTTCTTCAGGAACATAAACCGCGTCGCTACTTTCATCGCGTCAAATATCTTATGAGTGACGACGATATGTCCTATCCCGTCATGAGAAAGCTCCATGATGAGTCTGCAGATGTTGTCGGCATTGATCGGGTCGAGTCCGCTCGTGGGCTCGTCATAGAGGAACATGCGGGGTTGGCAGGCAGCGAGGGACCGCGCGATCGCAACGCGCCTCAGCATGCCTCCGCTCAGTTCCTCAGGCATGAGATACAGCGCCTCCTCCATGCCGATTGTTTTCAACAATCCCACTACCTGCCGGTGAATTTCCTCTTCTCGCAGTTTTGAGTGTTCCCGCAAACAGAAAGCTACATTCTCCTTCACATTCAGGGAATCAAAGAGCGCCCCCTCCTGAAAGACGATGCTAAATTTCATTCTCGTTTCCCGCATTTCATTTTCGGGCTTTCCGGTTATGTCCTCTCCGTCGATGAGGATTCTTCCTGAATCGGGCCTGATGAGACCCATGATGAGTCTCAGGATGGTTGTCTTGCCCTCTCCGCTCTCTCCAAGGATAGCCACCTGCTCATCGGAACGTATCGAGAAGCTGGCATCCCTGAGAACGGGCTGTCTCGAATAAGAAAAAGAGACCGTTTCGAATTCAATCATACCGAAAACCCAAGGAGGTACAGCAGCAACCGCGTCAGGATGAAATCAGAGATAATGACGGCGATGATGGACAGAACCACCGCCTTTGTTGTCGATCTCCTGAGGCCGATGGCGCCCCCCTTCGTGGAGAGTCCCATGTAACAGCTGATGCAGCCGATGAGATACCCGAAGATGAAGGGTTTCACGGCGCCGGAAAAAACATTCTGGAAATTGAGAATGTCTCTGATGGACGCCCAATACATGCTGCCGCTCTGGTGGCTCACAAAGACACTGATATAGTATCCGCCGAGGAGAGCGACCGCATCGCCGAGGATGGTCAGGGCAGGCAGCATGGTTACGGAGCTCAGGATTCTCGGCGTGACCAGCTTTTTGACCGGGTCAACACCGAAAACCCTCAGCGTATCAACCTGATGCCCGAGAACCATTGAACTCAGTTCGGACGTCATGCCCGATCCGACCCTCCCGGTGAACACGAGTGCGGCAGTGACAGGCCCGATTTCCCTTATGACCGATATTCCCATGACCTTTCCAGTATACATCTTGAGCCCTAGGACGGAGAACTCGGCCGAGAGCTGAAGCGAGAGCGCCATGCCGATAAAAAGGGAAACGAGAGCTATGATGAAGAAAGACCCTGCTCCTGCATAATCCATCTGCTCAACCATGTCCCTGAAGTAGAAGGGCCGCCTGACCAGGCCCAAGGCTCCGCTAAACGCGAGCGAATACAAATCTTGAAGGCCGGCGATGACTTTCTTAACTTGTTGAGCTCTCATCATTTCGGAACCTAATGGTGGAAGTCTCCTGAAAATACTTTACCATGGATGAAACCAATATGCTATCCCGCCGGCTATAATCTGAAAGAGTAACCAGGATGGGTGTCCGTGCTGCACGAGGGACTAATGCTCATTGACAACTCATTAGAGATTTTGTTTGAATAGGGCGTCTGGCGAAAAGGAGTTTCCTTTCCAGACACTGACGGATGTGAGGAAGAGGGGTGCAAATCCCCCGCTGCCCCGCAGCCGTGAAGGGAACGAAAACCGGGAAGGCAGTGGATAGTGGTTCGTGGCTAATGATTGGTAAAGGCCAAAGACCAGAGTCAAACTGCCGGAAAGCCACTGGGCGGTAACCTATTCAAGGGTTGCCCTGGGAAGGCGGTGAGTAGGGAGCCCTGAGCCGGAAGACCGATCTGTCAGAATATGCCTCGCGGGAGGTCGTGTCATGTCGCTTTTTTTTTCTCGCCTCGTCTCTTCACTCATTCTCGCAGCGTCCTTTCTGATTCCTTTCCCTGTTCTCGGTGAGCAG
>JBLNHB010000048.1:0-3538 GCA_050268805.1 bacterium
CCGGAGCTTTCATGGACCGTTCGATCATGGAGGGCGATCCGCACAGTCTCATTGAGGGAATGCTCCTCTGCGCCTATGCGATCCATGCTCAGTACGGCTACATCTACGTCCGTCATGAATATCCCCTTGCGGTCAAAAACCTGAGAATCGCGATCAAGCAGGCAGAACAACTCGGTCTCCTCGGCAAAAACATCCTCGGGACGGATTTCAGTTTTTATCTCGATGTACGGGAGGGAGCGGGTGCCTTCGTCTGCGGAGAGTCAACCGCTCTTGTCGCCTCGATCGAGGGAGAGCGCGGATTCCCGAGGCCGAGACCGCCGAGGCTATCGGAACCAGGGGGCGGAGTGTTCGGGTTCCCTTCCAATCTCAACAATATCGAGACCTATGCCTGCGTCCCGCAGATCATCGAAAAGGGCGCTGACTGGTTCCTGACGATCGGAACCGAGAGTTCGCCGGGCACCAAGGTCTTTGCGCTCACCGGCAAAGTGGTCAATACCGGCCTCGTCGAAGTACCGATGGGGACGACTCTGCGGGAGATTATCTATGATATCGGCGGCGGGATCCTCGAAGGGAAAAAGTTCAAGGCGGTCCAGACCGGCGGGCCTTCCGGAGGGTGCATCCCCGCCCAATACCTCGACCTGCCCGTTGATTTCGATTCTCTCTTCAAGGTCGGTTCGATGATGGGTTCCGGCGGAATGGTCGTCGTTGATGAAGATACCTGCATGGTCGACCTGGCAAAATACTTTCTCTCCTTTACGCAGGCAGAGTCATCCGGCAAGTGCCCTCCCTACAGGATCGGCACCTACCAGATGCTCCGGATCCTCGAACGGATAACCGCGGGCGAAGGCCGGTCGGGCGATATCGAGAAGCTCATCGAACTCGGCAAACAGATCCAGAAAGGCTCGCTCTGCGGACTGGGACAGAGCGCTCCAAACCCTGTCCTCAGCACCATAAAATATTTCAGAGACGAATATGAGGAGCATGTCTACGGCAGGTTCTGCAGGGCGAATGTCTGCAGCAACACCGGGGTGTTCGTCATCAACGCGAGCGAATGCTTCAGCTGCGGGCTCTGCAAGGAAGCCTGCGCATACGGCGCGGTCAAGGAAACGAGGGAGAAGTTCTTTATCGACCATGATGTCTGTACCCGGTGCAAAGCCTGCTTCACTGCCTGTCCCATAGGCGCGGTCAAGGTCCGGAAGCAGAGTATCGTGAAACTGGGTGAACAATTCAAGATAGCGCCTGAAAAAATGGAAGTCCTTGAAAGGAGGGCGAAGATGACGCTGAAAGACCTGTTGGCTGCCAAGCCTTTGAAAATGGTGAGCTGCACCACGACCTGCATCATTGCCGATGCGGTAACGATCATGGACGGGAACAATGTCGGCTCGATCCTCGTCTACGATGACGAAAAGAACCTTGCGGGGATATTCACGGAACGGGACATCATGCACTGCTTCACCAGGGGCATTTCCTTCAAGGAAGACCCGATTGCAAAGGTCATGACGCCGAACCCGGTGACGCTCGACGCCATGACCGATATCAGTGTGGCGGTCACCGTTATGTCGGAAAAGAAGATCAGGCACCTGCCGGTCATGGAAAATGAAAAGATCGTCGGCATGGTCTCCTACCGCGATATCGTGTCCTACCTCCTCCCCGAGGTCATTTACATGGCGGAAGACATTTACTAAGAGAGGGATTTCATGGTCGGGACAAAAGAGATAAAAGAGCCGAAGGTGGAGGACATACGGGCGCGGGCGGAGGAGAACCGGTGTCCGGTCCAACGGGCCCTCTTCTATAGCACGAAGTTCCTCTCGGGACCCATGTGCGGAAGATGCTTTCCCTGTATGATGGGAAGTTACGAAGCGCAGATCCGGCTGCGGAATATTACCGAGGGAAGAGGCGGCGAAGAAGATGTCGCTGCGCTCAAGAGGATCGCCGCAGATATGCTCGAGGCCTCGATGTGCAAGAAGGGCAGGGACACCGCGCGCTTCATCACCGAATGGCTCGATGAGGGCGTCATCCACGAGCATATCCAGGGCAAATGCTTCTCCCATGACTGTGCGGCGCTCATCAGCTACCGGATCGATCCTGACCGGTGCACCCTGTGCGGCATCTGTCTCGAAGCCTGTACCTATCACGCGATTCACGGCGAAAAGGCAAAACCCTTTCGGAGCGGGTATCGCCCATTTGAGATCAGGCAGAAGCGGTGCACCAAGTGCGATGCATGCAGGAAGGCCTGTCCCGAGGAAGCCATCGTGATCATCGACGTCAGGGACGGCACTCCGGTCATCGGGTAAGGGACGCGTCTGTCGGAAGGGCCGGCGCGGCAACCAGCGAATAATATTTTTTCTCAGGAGGAATAGATGGTGAAAAAGGTGAATCTTACCATAGACGGAAAGAAAGTGGGGGCGGACGAGGGAATGAACCTCGTCGATGCCGCAGCGCTGGCAGGCATCCGCATCCCAAATCTCTGCTATCTCAAGGGGATGAAGGGGATCGGCGCCTGCAGGCTGTGCATGGTAGAGGTCGAGGGGCTGAAGGCTCCCATGGTCGGCTGCACGACGAAAGTCAGAGAGGGGATGGTCATCAGGACAAAGACCGAAAAGATCGAAGAGATGAGGAAGTTCGTCATCGACCTCATCCTCTCGATGCATCCGTTGGACTGTATGACCTGTACCAAGGCCGGTGTCTGCAACCTCCAGCAGTATGCCTATGATTTCGCGATCAAGGAATCGAGCTTCACCAGGAAGAAATTCGGTTTTTCCATTGATGAGGCCAACCCCTTCATCAAACGCGATCCCGATTACTGCATTCTCTGCGGCAGGTGCGTGCGGGTCTGCAAGAACCAGGGGACCAATGTGCTCGACTTCATGGGCAGAGGAGTGGGGGCCAAGGTGACGACCGCCAAGGACAGGCCGCTCCAGGAATCGGGATGCACCTTCTGCGGAAGCTGTATCGATGTCTGCCCTGTGAACGCCATTCTCGAGACCGACCGGTGGAGGAAGGGCAGGGAGTGGGAATATCAGCGATCGAACTCCGTCTGCCTCCTCTGCGGGAGCGGGTGCGATATAACCGTGTGTAAGAAAGACGGCATAGTCGCAAAAATCATTGCAGGGGCCGAAGAGGGACTCGCGGAGAAGTACATCTGCTCATTCGGGAGATTCGGTTTTGACTGCATCGAGGGAGAGAACAGGGTGACCGTGCCGCTCAAGCGTGTCGATGGCACCCTCGTGGAGACCACCTGGAAGGACGCGCTGGACACCGCTGCAAAACAGCTGAAGAAAGCGGGGAAGAACACGGGGTTCATAGCCGCTGCAGGGATCCTGAATGAGGACGCGCTGACCCTGAAGAACTTCGCCGGCAGTGTTGTTAAGACAAAACATGTTGATACGACCGCAAGCCTCTATGGCGATGAGTCGAGCCTCATTTCGGAGACCGCCGATCCTGAGGCCGCGGACCTCTTTGTCCTTGTGGGGCTGAACCCGAGCCAATGGAACAGGACGCTGCCCGCCCTCGACGCGATCATCAGAAAGAGGGTCAA
>JBLNHB010000049.1:0-4424 GCA_050268805.1 bacterium
TGAGATGGCAGAGCCAGCGGGAACAGTATCTCAGACAGTACCGTGAGGCGATGGCTTCGGGGAACCGGGCCAACATGAAGATCCTCAGAGAACAGGTCAATCAGGCGGATGCACAGATTGAACTGCTGAGTGAGCAGATAGCGAGGACAAAGATGGTCGCCCCTTTTGAAGGAGTGGTGGTGAACGGGGATCTCAGTCAGTCACTCGGTGCGCCGGTGGAGCGCGGCCAGGTGCTCTTCGAGGTGGCGCCCCTCCAGAATTACCGGGTCAAGCTCCAGGTCGATGAGCGCGATATCGGCTGGATATCGGTCGGTCAAAGAGGAGACCTCATACTGAATTCGCTTCCTGAATCCACGTTCCCGATCACGGTCGAGAAAATCACCCCCGTCTCGATCCCCCGTGAAGGCCGTAATTATTTCATTGTTGAGGCAAGGCTTGGGCAGGTATCGGAGAGCCTCAGGCCGGGGATGGAAGGGTTCGGCAAAGTCGGGGTGGGCCGGGCAAAACTCTTCTGGATATGGACTCATGATCTCCTAGACTGGGTGCGCCTCTGGGTATGGTCCTGGTGGCCGTAAGGAAGGACGGGTATGTCGGAATCCCTTTTCAGCCCATCCTGGTACAGAGTTTCAAGGCTCCAGCCGACGCTCCGCAGACATGCCCAGATTCACCGCCATTTTTACGGCGGTGAGCTGTGGTACGTTCTGCAGGACCACGCCACCGGTCGTTTTTTCCGTTTCACACCCATGGTCTATCACATGGTCGGTCTCATGGACGGCAAACTCACCGTCCAGGAGCTGTGGGAGAAGACAGTTGAACGCTTTGGCGATGATGCCCCGACACAGAGTGACATCGTCCGTGTTCTCAGTCAGCTCCATTCTGCGGATGTACTCATCTGCGATGTTCCTCCCGACACTGCCGAACTCTTCCGGCGCCATGAAAAGGTGGAGATGAGCAAGTTGAAGATGAACCTCCGATCCCCCCTTGCCTTGCGATTCCCGCTCCTTGATCCGGAGAAATTTCTCTCCCGCTCCTTGAACCTTGTCCGTCCTCTCTTCAGTGTCTATGGTGCTGTCCTCTGGCTCGTCGTTGTTGCGACCGCACTGGTGCTGGCAGTGCAGCACTGGTCTGAACTCACCAAGAACATGTCCGACCGTGTTCTGTCCGCACAGAACCTCCTGCTCATGTGGTTTATTTATCCTGTTATCAAGTCACTCCACGAGCTCGGGCATGGTTACGCCGTCAAGCGGTGGGGCGGAGAAGTACATGAAATGGGTATTATGCTGTTGGTCCTGATGCCGGTGCCGTATGTCGATGCCTCTTCATCCTCGGCATTCCGGGATAAGAAACAACGGATGCTCGTGGGTGCTGCCGGAATAATGGTGGAACTGTTCGTCGCTTCTCTGGCGCTCTTCTTCTGGCTTAATCTGGAGCAGGGCATTCTCCGTTCCCTTGCCTACAATGCTGTTCTGATAGCGAGCGTCTCGACGGTCCTGTTCAACGGGAATCCGCTCTTGCGGTATGACGGCTATTACATCTTCGCCGACCTGGTTGAAATTCCCAACCTCTCACAAAAGAGCCTCGAGTACCTGGGGTATCTCGCGAAACGGTATCTCTTTGGCCTGAAGAAGACCGAGCCTCCCCATGCAGGCCAAGGCAAACGGTTCTGGCTCTTCAGCTACTCTGTTGCTTCATTCATTTACCGGTTATTCATCTACGCGGCGATCATTCTGTTCATATCAGGGAAATTTTTCATTGTCGGCCTTGTTCTCGGCATCTGGGCACTTACCAGCATGGTGGTTGTCCCGGCTGTTAAGAAAATACATTTTATCCTCTCCAGTCCCGTGCTACACGAAAAGCGCGTCCGCTCCCTCGGGATATCCGGGGCTTTGCTCCTCGGTGTCCTGATGATCATATTCCTCATGCCTTTCCCTCTATGGACCCGAACCGAGGGAATTATCTGGGTGCCCGAGGATTCACTCGTTCGTGCGGGGACTGCCGGGTTTGTGACCACGGTGAAGGCGCTCCCCAACAAGCCGGTGAAAAGGGGCGACATCGTGATTGAATGCCGTGACCCGCTGCTCACAGCGTCGGTCAAGGTACTCAGGGCACGGCTCAAGTCTATCGAGGCACGGTATGATGCGGAAATCTACACGGACCGTGTGAAGGCGGAGATAACGACCGAGGAGATTGCTCAGATCCGCGCGGACCTCAAGAGGGCGGAAGAACGCTTTGAAGAACTCACGATCCGGAGCCTCAATGAGGGTGTGCTCATCATCCCGGGAGCGGAAGACCTTCCCGATCGCTTTCTCAAACAGGGTGATCTTGTCGCCTATGTCCTCGATGCGGATAATCCGACTGTGAGGGTTGTGATCCCGCAGTCTGATGTTGACCTCATACGGAAACGGACGAATGGCGTGGAAATACGGCTTGCCGAGCGGATCGACCACGTGATACCGGCGGCCGTCATGAGGGAGATTCCCGGCGGTGTCGAGAGCCTGCCGAGCACGGTCCTCGGGAGTTCCGGAGGCGGAACTGTCGCGATCGATCCCCGGGACCCGAAGGGTTTGAAAGCACTCGAGAAAATGTTCCAGTTCGATATCACATTGGCAGCGCCGGTCGAGCAGGTAAATGTGGGCGGGAGAGTGTATGTGCGCTTTGACCACGGATATGAGCCTCTTGCCTTCCGGTGGTACCGAAGTATCCGCCGTCTTTTCCTGAGGCGTTTCAATGTCTAGTACGATTGTATCCCCGCGCATCGCAAAAGGGTTCTATCCTGAACGGAAAACATCTTTCGAATCAAAAATCGATGCATGGGTCATCAGTGCCATGGGGAATGCGACTCGGGGGTTTCATACATGGCCGGGGCGGTTTCGAAGCATGGTGAGGTACGTCAACGAGTCCGGTGCCTCGTTGAAGGACAAGGGTGACGGTGAGCTGAGGGAGGAGATTCAAAAGGTGAAGTCGGACCTGCGGTCCTTCGGGTTGCGCGTCGACTCCGTTGCACGGACCTTTGCCCTGGTGCGTGAATTCGCCGGAAGGCGGCTCGGCCTGCGCCATTTCGATGTCCAGATCATGGGAGGATGGGTGCTGCTGAACGGCATGGTCGCCGAGATGGAAACCGGCGAGGGGAAAACATTGACCGCCACTCTGCCGGCCTGTACCGCTGCGCTCGCGGGGATCCCGGTGCATATCATCACGGTAAACGACTATCTTGCCGGCCGTGATGCCGACTGGATGAAACCGGTCTATGAGGCGTTCGGTCTCAACGTCGGGGTCATCGTCCATGGGATGAGCCGTGAGGAACGGCGTGCGGCCTACCGGTGTGACGTCACCTACTGCACGAACAAGGAGGTTGTCTTTGACTATCTCAAGGACCGGCTCATGCTCGGGCAGCAGCCCGGGCATATTCAGATGCGTCTGGAGAGGCTCTACGGCTCCCAGGCGCGCCTCGATCAGCTCCTGCTCCGGGGTCTCCCCTTCGCGATTGTCGATGAGGCTGACAGTGTGCTCATTGATGAGGCGCGGACACCACTCATAATCTCCGGGCCGGTCGACAACACCTGTGAAAAAGAGGTATACGGCCAGGCGCTCGCCCTGGCCGAGCAGCTGAAGCAGGATGAAGACTACACTGTCGATCTGACGAAAGGGACCCTTGATCTGACCGATCAGGGGAAAGACCGGCTGAAGGAGCGGGCACAGATTCTCGGCCCGCTCTGGGTCGGGAAATACCGCCGCGAGGAAATGGTCCGTCAGGCATTGACGGCGAAGCATCTCTTTTGCCTTGATCGTGAATATATCGTGAGGGAAGACAGGGTACAGATTGTTGACGAGTATACCGGCCGGGTCATGGCAGACAGGTCGTGGGAGCAGGGTCTCCACCAACTGATCGAGGCAAAGGAAGGATGTGAGATCACCACACAGAACGAGACCCTAGCACGAATCAGTTACCAGCGGTTTTTCCGCCGCTACCGGCATCTCGCGGGGATGACCGGGACGGCACGGGAAGTTGCGGCAGAGTTGTGGTCTGTATACCGCCTCCATGTTGTTTCCATTCCCACCAACAAGCCGCTCATACGTCATGCCCAACCCTTCAGGATTTTCCGGACGGCGGAGGAAAAATGGGATGTGATCGTGAACAGAATCAGCGAACTCCATGAACAGGGAAGACCGGTGCTTATCGGTACGCGCTCTGTTGCGGCTTCTGAATTTCTCAGCACATTGCTCTCCGGAACAGGGTTGGAGCACCGGGTATTGAACGCCCGACAGGACAAGGAGGAGGCGGAAATCATCGCCCAGGCAGGCCAGAGGGGGATAATCACCGTTGCGACAAACATGGCAGGCCGGGGGACGGATATCGCTCTTGGTCCCGGGGTGGCGGAGTTGGGCGGATTGTACGTGATCGCAACGGAACTTCACGACGCAAA
>JBLNHB010000050.1:0-11340 GCA_050268805.1 bacterium
TCCTCGTGGCGATCCTGCTCACTCCCCTGCTCTGCCGAACATTCATCAAGAAGGGGCTGCATGACCATGACGCCGTGGAGACCCACGGGAAGGAGAAGAAGGGCCTGCTCGACCGGCTCCAGGAGAAATACGGGATATTGATCAACATCTTCATGAACAGAAAGTGGCTGGCTTTCACCGTCGGGGGATGTGCAGTCGCTCTGGGGGTGATGCTCTTTGCATTCGTGCCGCAGCAGTTCTTCCCTTCAGCCGAACGCAACCAGTTCGTGGTCGATGTATGGATGCCGCAGGGGACGCGGATCGAGGCCACCGACGCGGTCATGAAGCGAATCGAAAAAGCTCTGGGGGCCAGCAAAGGAGTCGCCCACTACGCCGCCTTCGTAGGCCAGAGCGCCCCGAGATTCTACTACAATGTGAATCCTCAGCAACCCGACGGCGCTTACGGCCAGTTCATCGTCAACACTGCCTCGGTGAAGGATACCGACCGGCTGGTGAAGGAGTTGCGCCCGGCGCTGGCCGCTTCGGCGCCGGAGGCGATGGTGATCGTGAAGGAGCTCCAGCAGGGTGCTCAGATGGAGGCGCCCATAGAGGTGCGCATCTCCGGCGACGATGTCGACGAACTGAAGCGGCTGGGCGAAAAGGTACAGGGGATCCTGGAGAACGTATCGTTCTCCCAGTTCGTGCACAGGGACTACTTCAACGATTCGTACATTGTGGACGTGAATGTCAACGATGAGCTGGCAAACCGTCTAGGGATAACGGAGGCATCGGTATCGCAAACCCTGTCCGGCGCATTCGACGGCGCCGCGGTGAGCACCTTCTGGGAAGGCGACCGCGCCGTCACCATCAAGCTGCGACTGGACCCGGCCTCCCGCTCATCCTTTACGGATATCGGGAACACCTATGTCGACTCGGAGCTGACCCGTGCCAGGATCCCGCTCCGCGCTGTTTCCACACTGTCGCCCGAGTGGCAGACCAGCAGGGTTGTCCGCAGAAACGGCGTGCGCACCTTGACGATCCGTGCGTTCGCGAAGCCGGGGTACTACGCCTCGAAGCTCCTGGAGAAGGCAATGCCTCAGATCAAAGCTCTACCGCTGCCGCTCGGCTACCGGATCTACTACGGCGGCGAAAAAGATAATCAGAACGAGACCTTCCCGCAGATGCTCGTCGCTCTTGCCATCAGCCTGGTGGCGATCTTCCTCGTCCTGCTTGTGCAATTCAGGAACATTTCCGACCCGCTCGTGGTCATGGCTTCGATCCCGCTCATGCTCTTCGGAGCAATATTAGGGCTCATCATCACCCGCAATCCGTTCGGTTTCACCGCGTTTATGGGGCTCATCAGCCTGTGCGGCATTGTCGTGAGAAACGGCATCATCCTGGTCGACTACTGCAACGAAAGAGTTGCAGAGGGAGAGAGCCTGGAACAGGCCGCACGGGACGCGGGGGCGCGGCGGATGCGGCCCATCTTCCTGACTACGATGGCTGCAGCCGTAGGAGTGACACCGATGATCCTCTCCGGGTCGAGCCTCTGGAGCCCGCTGGCGAGCGTCATCGCGTTCGGCCTGATTTTCTCGATGTTCTTCACGCTTCTGGTCATTCCCGTCCTCTTCGTGGCCGTCAAGTCCCGCTCGTTAAAGCCGGGGGCTGTCGCCGTTGTGATCGCGGCATGTGCTCTTCTGGCCGGGGGACAGGAGGCCTCCGCAGAGCCGGTGAAGCATGCCCTGACACTCTCACAGGCAGTCGAACTGGCTCTGAAGCAGAACTCGGTGCTCAAAATCGCCCATGAAAAAGTTACGGAGACAAATGAGAAAATAGTATCCGCAAAGTCCCAATATTTCCCGCAGCTTTCCAATGACACAAAGTATGTGGCCTTGTCGAACAGGCAGCTTATTACCGTTCCGGCCGGGAGTATGGGTACCATCGCCGGAACCCCCTTCCCGGACAAGGACGTGAAAGTAAGCCAGGGCAAATCCACCATCCTGTACATCGAAACGACCCTCGCGCAGCCGATAACGCAGCTTCTCAAAATCCATGAAGCCAATGAGATTGCCCAGGCAGATCGCGGCATTGCAAAAGCGGAACTGAAAAGCTCGGAAAACGAAACGGTCTTTGCGGTACATCAGCTCTATTACGCGTTGCTGGTTGCTTACAAGGAAAAGGATGCCGCCCAAGCCTCACTCACTGCGGCTCAGGAGAACCTGAACGAGTCCGAGGAGGGGGTGAGAGCCGGCAACCTGCTCGATGTGGCTGTCACCGAGTCGAGGGCTAATCTGCTCCAGAGCAGGCAAGAGGTTCTCGTCGCGGAGACCCGCATCTCGGACATAACATCGGAGCTCAACGATCTATTGGGTCTGCCGAGCGACGATCTCTTGGAAGTCACCGAGACAGGGTTACCTGAGTTGGCGGTGCTGTCAAAAGATCAGGCGTACGAGGAGGCCCGTGCCAGAAACGGCGAACTGCGTGCCGCTCGCGAAGCTTTAGAAAAGTCGCGCCACGCGGTAAGCGCCGCCCGCTATGAATACATTCCCGACGTGACGCTCTTTGCCAAGCACGGCTATCAGGACGGAGCGCCGTTTCTGGAGAAAAACATCGGAATCTTCGGCGCTGAGCTGACCTGGAACATCTTCGACTGGGGGAAGCGAAGCGGAGAAGTCGGCCAACGGGTTGCCCAACAGTCGCAGGCAGAAGAGAACCTAGCACGGATTGACAAGCGGATCGGGATCGAAATCGACAAGGTGTACCGGAAACTGGAACGCTCGAAAGAAATGGAAGGCGTCGCCCGTGAGGTGCTTTCCCTGCGCAGGGAAAATGAGCGGCTCAGCGAAAACGGCCTCAAGGCGGGGACCATGACGGCGGCAAAACATGCCGGAACGGTTGCGGCAGTGAAAAAGGCGGAGATGGAAGAGCTTCAGGCCTCTCTTGAATATCGCCTCGCGCAAGTCGAGCTTAACAAAACAATCGGATTGCTTGCGCCATCCAAGAATTAGGAGCAGTGCCATATTGTACTAAGAGGCTAGAACCCGGAATGAAGAAAAGAACTCAAAAACATTCTCCGGCATTAAGAATACCTCGCAGGGAAGGGGAGTCGTACACTCTCGACGATATCGAAGAAATCGTTGCCTTTTATCTTGGATCGAAGACCGGGCTGGAACCGGTAGATGGCACGCCTGCCACCGTTGATGTCGCTATTTACTCTCTCACACCGGAAGGCAACTTCACCGATATAAGCCGGGCTGGCGTCAAAATGTTGGGGTATGCGTCAAGAGAGGACGTACTGAGGGCCGGGACCATAAGAGACCATTTATTCGGGGAGGGAGACGCAAGAAAAATCAAAGAGGTTATCGACAGACAAGGATACGTGAAGGATTGCGAGCTCCTGTTAAAAAAAGATAACGGGGAAAAGTTACATGTCCTTCTGACGGGGAGGGCCCTTTATGATGAAACCGGACAAATCCGCGCTTATCGCGGCATAATCCGCGATATAACGGCTCAGAGGCGCCTTGAAGAATTCAATCAGGCGCTTGAGACCATTGTGGCCGAAAGAACCATGAATCTCATGGCAATGTCTCTCGCAGACAAGGTGAGAAACCCAGCTACCGTAATCGCGTTGCTGAGTAAGAAGATGATGGACAGGGAATTGACCGATGACCTGAAAGAAGCACTTCTGGGCATCAAGACCGAAGCCGGAAAACTCGAGCAGACAGTAAGAGAATTTCAGAACATGCTCAGGGACAGGCGCGCCGTATTCGTCTACGAGGACGTCAATGAAGCTTTGGGAAGCATCATACCGCTTATTGAAAAGGAAGCAGATCGAAAAGGGATAAAGCTCTTTCCTAACATTTCAGAGAAACCTCTTAAAATAAACATGCAGGGAGATCTATGGAGGGTTGCCCTCTTGCAGGTCGCCAGGAACGCAATCGAATCGATTCCTTCAGGAGGGGAGCTAACCATAAGGACGTACGCAGAGAATGATAACGTAATAATTTCCGTATCGGATACGGGTCAAGGCATTCCGGAGGATGAGATCGAAAGAATATTCGATCCTTTCTTCACTACCAAGATGCACCGGTTTGGCATGGGACTGCCTTTAGTAAAGCAGATAGTTTCAGAACACATGGGTAGCATACAACTGGAAAGCAAAAAAGGTAAAGGAACCACCTTTCGCATGGTTTTCCCTGCGAGATGGTGATAGCAGTCACATTTCAGGATAATGAGGATAGGAAGAATCCACACAGTGGAGAAAGGGGGAAGCGGCAGATGCACGTAGATCCAGACTATAAGCCCAGTGAGAGTGACGTGAAGACGGTAATGGAAGCCCATGGCTTGTTGCCGGAGGGCCCGCTTCTGGAGGAGGCATTGGGACTTACTTTACTTTATGTTGACATAATACGGCAAGTCCTCGAGAAATTTCCCGATTCAGTCGACAGAAGAAAAGCCGTCCTGTCTGTCATTGAGGAGGGTCTCATGGAGGACGGCATCATTCCCAGCAAGAATAAGAAGAAATTCGAAACGGCTTTCCTTGAAGGGCTTCTCATTCGGGAAGGTATTATTCCGGAGTCCCGCTCGGTCGTTGTGCTGCTGGCGGACCTTAAAGGGACTGAACCCCGGAAATAGAACAGGAACAATGTCGCTGTCTTGTTCGGCGGGGATGGGCAATTAACGGCAGTGATAGGTGGTTGATTATGTCACTCTTTATGAAACATTCGTATCCGCATCACTTATCTGAAGAGATTCTGAGACTCTGGGACACTTTTCCGGAGAGGGAAACTTCTGAAGGATGCGCCAGGCTGCCTGATCATGAGGTCCTCGAGTATCTCATATCAACCTGTTATCAGGTGAGCATGATGAGCGAGGAACTGAGACCTCAGCGTTTCAGGATAGCCCTTTGCAATCCCTCAGAGTTTCCTCCTGAGCTCGGCCCCCCTTACGGATTCCTCAGAATTGTCTTCAATGAGCCGCGCCCTTTTCATGAATACGAATTGCTGAAACTGGGCCCCGCCTCTGAGTTCGAAAGCTCGCTCATCGGTATCCGCTACGACTCTACTGAAGGTCTGCGGATATGGGGATTGATTAACTCAGGAACCCGCTGGATACAGAAATTCCAGGGCGGCAGCAAAGTAGTTATACCCATGCCTGATGCTCTTGTCCTGGATATTACGGGACCGGGAAGCATAAGGGCTTACCGCGGGTCAAACATACTCGCGCAATTGAGCTCAGGACGCATAATAATGCCTTATACGAATGTTCTGCACTCACGATGGATAGCAAAACGGATGGAAAGTTTCGATAAAGAAATGATGGAGATGCATATGAGAAGCCGGCCGGGTGTGGACGAAGGCTGGGCGACTATAAGGAAGAATTTCGTTGCGAGACTTTATGAGCAGGTCATCAAGAGGATAATCAGCAGCATCAGAAACATGAAGCATGGAGGGACCATCATTTTTTTCCCCCCCGGCCTGATTCAGAGGATAATTTCTCCCAATCCGCATGTCTTCTTAAAGTATACATTCCGGGACGAAGAGCCAGTGCGACGGTTGCGCTGGTTGACAATCGGCATAATGAACGAACTCGCAAGGTACTACGGGTCATCCGGAGGACACGGCAAACTTGTCGGATGGAGTGAGTATGTTGCCGCCACTAACAAAACGCTCCTGGAACTTGATGAGGCCCTCTTCGAAAGCGCACGTTTCATCGCCAATCTGGCCGCCGTTGACGGAGCGGTCATTTTGACACAAGGTCTTGATCTCGTCGGTTTCGGAGGATTAGTAAAGGGCGCCTTCAGCAAAGAAGACGTCATTGCACGCGCCACAGACGCAGAAGGAGAACAGAGGGTATATGAGCCGGCCGAAGGTGTCGGCACCCGCCACCTTTCGGTCTATCACTTATGCAAAGAGATTCCGGATGTGCTCGCTGTCGTGATATCCCAGGACGGCAATACGAGCCTTGTATCGTGGATGAACGACTTTGTCACGTGCTGGGATTTCCTGCCCATGACCGTTGAAGGTCCGGAACCCTTGTGATATGGCATGAGAAACAAACAGAGGATTCATTGATGGAACCTTTATCTCTTAACTTCGGCAGGAAGGAACCAGATACCCTGGTTATCAGTCTTGCAGGAGATTGGAAAAGGGAGAATAGCCCCCCGGATGCAGGTGAGGTGGAGAAACAACTCGAAATGGTGCCGCAGGTAAAACGTATAGTTTTTAATACAGAGAACCTGACTGCCTGGGACAGTATGCTTCTGACATTTCTGATCAAGGTTCGAGTTATGGCCTCACGTAACAATATAACTGTGGAAGAGGAGAATCTTCCCGATGGCGTGCGACGGCTCCTCGCCCTCGCAGTCGCAGTGCCGGAGAGAAAGCTCCAGAAAGAGGAACTGGCGCGAACCCCCATCCTTGAGACGTTCGGCGAATCAGCGCTGGTATTCTGGCGGTCACTTCTCGACATGACAGATTTTATCGGGATTGCCTTTATTGCTTTTATGCGGCTTGTCACGGGGAAAGCTCGATTTCGCCGATCCGACCTGCTTGTCATTATCCAGCAATGCGGAGCTCAGGCCCTTCCGATTGTTTCTCTTATCAGTGTCCTCGTCGGTCTTATCCTCGCTTTCATCGGTGCTATCCAGCTCAAGATCTTCGGTGCGCAGATCTATGTCGCAAGCCTTGTAGGTATCGGCATGGTCCGCGCCCTTGCGGCTATTATGACGGGGGTCATCATGGCAGGCCGCACGGGGGCGTCATTCGCCGCTCAGCTCGGCACAATGCAGGTGAACGAGGAAATCGACGCCTTGAAGACCCTTGGTATCTCTCCCATGGAGTTTTTAGTTTTGCCCAGGATGCTCGCCCTTTTCGTCATGATGCCTCTTTTGAGTCTTTATGCAGACCTGATGGGCATACTCGGCGGTCTGATCATTGGTGTCTCGATGTTGGACCTGAATTTCATGGAATACTACGCTAAAACCCGCGAATCGGTACACCTGAACGACTTTTGGGTCGGACTGTTTAGTGCCGCGGTTTTCGGCGTCCTCGTTGCACTTTCCGGATGCATGCGGGGCATGCAGTGCGGCAGGAGCGCGGCAGCCGTGGGTGAAGCAACAACCTCTGCGGTGGTGACAAGCATAGTCAGCATCGTTGTGGCGATGGCAGTGATAACCGTTGTTTGTCATGTGCTGAATATTTGAGGAGCACAGAGCAGAGATGGAGAAGACAAGACCCCATATTGTTGTGCAGGACCTGACTGTGGCTTACGGGATCAATGTGATCCTGCACGACCTCACCTTTACCATTAATAGGGGCGACATTTTCATCATAATGGGAGGAAGCGGCGGAGGCAAGAGCACCGTTTTGCGGAGTATAGTCGGACTCCTCCCGCCGGCAAAAGGACATATCCTTTACGACGGCCTGAGTTTCTGGTCCGTTGGGCCCGAAGAACAGAAGAGTATCATGAGAAAATTCGGCGTACTCTATCAGAGCGGCGCCCTCTGGAGTTCTCTCACCCTTGCCGAAAACGTAGCCCTCCCGCTTGAGCAATACACGGACCTGGGACCGGGTCAGATCAGCGAGATCGTCTCTCTGAAGCTTTCACTCGTCGGCCTTTCCGGCTTCGAGGATTATTATCCCTCTGAGATCAGCGGCGGCATGAAGAAGCGCGCCGGACTGGCCCGCGCGATGGCATTGGACCCTGAAATCCTTTTCTTCGACGAGCCCTCCGCCGGACTCGATCCGATCAGCGCACACCTGCTTGACGAGTTGATCATCGAACTGAGAGATAGTCTCGGCGCTACGGTGGTCGTCGTAACCCATGAACTGGCGAGTATCTTTGCGATCGGAAACAACTCGGTCTTTCTCGACGCCGATACGAAAACAATGATCGCTGCAGGAGATCCCAGGAGTCTCCTCGCGGAGTCAAAAGACCCAAAAGTGATTAACTTCTTGACCCGTGGAGAGGGCGAGCAGAGAAAGCAGTGATGTGGAAAAATAAATGGATCGAGGTGGAAAACAATGAGTAAGCAGGCGAGCAAGAGTCTTATCGGAGCGTTTGTTCTTGGCGCTATTTTCCTCTTTGTTGCAGGCATAGTCATTTTCGGATCAGGCAAATTCTTCACAAAGGTCAAGAAGAATGTATTGTTCTTTGAGGGTTCGGTGAAAGGGCTCCAGATCGGGTCTCCGGTTGTGTTCCGCGGAGTCCAGATAGGGCACGTGACCGACATCATCCTGGAAGTCAATTCAAGAGACCTCACGGCTTTCATACCTGTTTACATAGAAGTCTATCAGCAAAGAATCGTGCCAATAGGGGAGGATCACAGATATGACCAACGGTTTCTCGAGGCGCTGATAGAAAAAGGATTGAGAGCTCAGCTCCAGTTGCAGAGTTTTGTCACCGGCCAGCTCATGGTCAACCTCGATTTTTACCCGAATGCTCCGATCCGGCTTGTAGGCCTCGAAAAGCGGTATCCTGAGATCCCGACAATACCTTCGAGTCTTGAGCAACTGACAAAAAGACTTGAGGAGTTGCCGCTCAAAGAAATCGCCGACAGATTAAACGAAGCCGTTGCTGGGATAAACAGGCTCGTCAATTCCCCGGCGCTGCAGGCGAGCATCGGCTCGCTGAATCAGTTGCTCAAGAATAGTGAAGCCCTGGTGAAAAATCTGAATACCGAGATCGGGCCTCTGGCTTCAGATATTAGGGGAACAGCGGATGCGGCCCGAACAGCGTTTGCTCAAGCCGAAAAAACACTCAGGTTCGATGAAGGTGCACCCGGGCAGATCGCATCGAGCCTCAAAGAAACCCTATCCACGGCCAATGCCACGCTGAAAGAAACACAGACAGCGGTCGAAAATCTCAATGGGATCGTTGCGCAGAATGCAAATCTCGGTTATGAGATAGGCAGAACACTTGAGCAAGTCACTGAACTCTCCCGTTCCCTCCGTGTTCTGGCGGATTACCTTGAACGCCATCCCGAGGCATTGCTCAGAGGGAAGAGCCCCGCTAAAGGAGAATGAAATGAAAGCGATTCGTTTCGATAAGCTACCCCGCTTTACCCTTGGCCTGTTAATGGTAATCCTGGTCGGATGTGCCAGTTCGCCGTCGTCGAAGTTTTACCAGTTAACCCCATTACAGGACAGTGCATCGATCACTCGTGATGCTTCTCTCGAACAAAACCTAATCATTGCCATAGGTCCTGTTCACCTACCCGACTATCTTGACCGGCCTCAGATAGTGACCCGCGCCGGCAAAAATGAACTCAAACTTTCGGAATTCGACCGATGGGCCGGTTCTCTTGAGAGCGATGTCACCCGTGTCCTCGTAGAGGACATCTCCGGCCTTCTGGCTGCCGATCATTTTTCCGTCATGCGTTGGACACCCTATCTGGAGAGTCAAGTGCCGGCTTCGTACAGAGTCGAAGTGCTTGTGCACCGCTTTGAGGGAACGCTTGGCGATTCAGTGCTGCTGAAGGCCCAATGGGTAATATTCGCCCATAACGGGAGTTTGCTTCTGAAAAGGGAATCGATAATCAGAGAGCAAGTAAGTGGCGGCAGTTATGATGCACTCGTTGCCGCGATGAGTAGTGCTCTTGAGAACTTGAGCCGGGACATCGCCGGTGGGATCAATTCTGTTTCCCGGAAGGAGCAAACGGCAGGATAACAGTTTGAGCTCTCTTATATTGACGCGTCTCGGAAAAATCCTGGCATAGGGTGCATTCCTCACGAAAGGAAAAGATGAACGATACTGAGAAACAAAAAGAAAGAATCTCCGGATGTGGCGCCAAACATCAGCGACCCCCGATTCGGGTTCAATTTTAATTATTACAGTATCACGACTTTACCACCCTTGGGTACGGAGACATTACTAGAAGGCCGGCCTCGAAGAGGTGCGCTTTCACAATCTGAGACACTCCTTCGCCACGAGACTGGTACAGCGCGGAGTTGACCTGTACTCGGTCAAAGAGCTGATCGGTCACAAGACGATTGCGATGACCATGCGGTACGCCCACCATGATACCGAATCACTGCGCCGGAAAGTGGAGATCCTCGATGGAGAGGGCACAAAATTGGGCACAGTGGGTAAAATGAACAAGGGGCTACAGAGCGTAACCCCTTGATCTATTGGTGGCGGGGAGAGGATTTGAACCTCTGGCCTTCGGGTTATGAGCCCGACGAGCTACCAGGCTGCTCCACCCCGCGATTAGGGATTTAGATTACCTCATCCAGAATACCCTTGTCAATGTAACCGTCCGGACATCAAGAGGCCGGGAATAGAATGATGGACGTAATTGAGGAGTGGAATCTTCTCAGGATGCGGTCTGTTTCGGCCGGCCGATGATGGCCGCGATCTCTTCCCGGTCGAGCGATTCCTCTTTGACCAACGCCTCGGCGAGAGCGTCGAGGATGTTCTTGTTCGGCCTCAGGATTTCGTCCGCCTTCGCTTCCGCTTCGGTGATGATCCTCTGGATTTCCTGGTCGACGAGCCATGCCATCTCTTCGCTGTACTGTTTCGGCTGGGCAAGCTCTCTCCCGAGGAAGGGATGCTCTTCGCCCCGGCCGAGATTGACCGGTCCGACCTTGTCGCTCATACCCCACTGGGCAACCATCTTTTCCGCCAGAGAGGTTGCCTCCTTCAGGTCGTTCTGCGCGCCGCTGCTGATATCACCGAACACCAGTTTTTCTGCAACTCTGCCTGCAAGTGCCACGCTCAGCCGGTTCATCAGATAGGTCCGCGGGTAATAATGCCGGTCTTCTGCGGGGATGAGCTGGGTAACGCCCATGGCCATCCCGCGGGGGATGATGCTCACCTTATAGATCGGGTCAGTGCCGGGCAGACCCCATGCAACGAGGGTGTGGCCTGCCTCATGGTAGGCAGTGATCTTTTTTTCCTCATCACTGATGGTCATTTCTTTTACTGCCCCCATCAGTATGATGTCCTTTGCCTCCTCAAAGTCCTTCATATCTATCCTGTCCTTGTTCCTCCGCATGGCAACGAGTGCCGCCTCGTTCGCAAGATTTTCGAGATCAGCTCCGGTCATGCCCGGCGTGCCCCGTGCAAGTACCTCGAAGTCAACATCCGCGGCAAGCACCTTGCCCCGCGCATGAATCTCGAGGATGGCCTTGCGCTCCTTCCAACCCGGCCGGTCGATCACGATATGCCGGTCAAATCTTCCCGGCCGCAGCAACGCCGGATCCAGCACATCAGGACGGTTTGTTGCCACCATCACAATCACCTCTTCATGCGGGTCAAAGCCGTCCATCTCGCTCAACAGCTGGTTAAGGGTCTGTTCCCGCTCATCGTGCCCGCCGCCGAGGCCTGTTCCGCGGGTGCGGCCCACAGCGTCGATCTCAT